>CAYQNP010000185.1:0-9999 GCA_964418785.1 uncultured Spirochaetia bacterium
TTTTTCAAGTATTTTTTTAAATTTATATAATTTTTTTTATCTGATGTATTAATAATAAAACAGGCTCTTTCTTTATTCAATTCCTTTATAATTATACTCACTTCATTTTCTCTAAACCAATTTACAGGCACATCTGTTCTAAAAATTTCATAATGCTCCTTAATCTCATTTATTCGCCTTATAATTTCTGTAAAATCGTATTTAATCTTCTCCCAGTCATCAGGTGAAGTATGAACAACATCTGTTTTCAAAGTAAACCCGTATTCAAAGCCTGAAGTAATCATCCAGCCTGTAGTAAAAAGTGAAGTAAAATAAATTCTGCTGAACAGCTCATTACCGTTAAAAACAGCAAACGCTCTTTGTGTATCGTGAGATTCGGGGAATGCAATATATTTAACAGTATCAGCAGTTTCATTATACTGTTTTATAAACCAATCTTCTTTAAAATCCCACCACAATGCACTGCTGAACGAATAATCAAACCCTGCTTGCTGCAATTTGTGTACATCTTCTATTTTACAGCCAAGAGTTTCTGCCATAAAAATAACTTCAGGATATTTTTCTTTTACACTTAAAATAAGATACTTCCACAATTTATCAGAGACCTGATAAGCAGCATCACAGCGGAATCCGTCAAAACCGAAATCCAGATAAAAAAACAGTAAATCAAGCCAATATTTCCAGAGATACTCTTTAGAAGGAGAATTATCATTATCAACAGTTGCAAGGTCTCCCCATTCAATAAACTCGCCATTATGCCATGCTCCGGGACTTACTATATCACCGTTTTCTTTCTTTTTGTACCAATCATTATGCTCTACTGTTAAAGGAGAGTCTTTTGCAGTATGATTTATTACCAGATCCATAATAACTTTAATATTATACTTATGCGCAGCATTTGTAAAATTTTTCAGCTCTTCAATACTATCGCCAAATTTAGGATTTAATCTATAATAATCTTTCGGAGCATACAGACTTCCCGAGAAACCGGGATAATGAAAAGGGTTTATATAAATATGCGTAAACCCCATATTTGCTATTTCAGGAATATATTTGATCCAATTTTCAATATTTCCAAACAGCAAAGGAAACAAATTATACAGACGCATATTATTTTTCATACAAAAAAATTCTATATATTATAATTTATACTCATTGCCCTGAACAGTTTTAAGATAAGTAATCTGAAACTTTTTCTTTCCAACGGGCAATTCAACTTCCACAATATCCCCAACTTTTTTATCGACAAGAGCCTTGCCATAAGGAGTAGCAAGACTGATAAAACCTTTCAGCGGGTCAACTTCAGAAGGAGACACAAAGACAAATTCCATTTCCATATCACCGTCCACTTCATTAATAATAACTTTTGAGCCGAATCCCACTTTATCGGAAGCAAGTTTATTAACATCAAGAGAATTAAGTTTTGATAATCTCTCTGAAAGCTGTGCTATTTTCGCACTCACCATACTCATTCTTTCCCGCGCAGCATGATACTCTGCATTCTCTTTTAAATCACCAAACTCCCGTGCTTTGCTTATCTCTTTCGGCAGTTCCACTTCATATTCATACTTTAACTTTTTAATCTCTTCTTCTAATTTTTTTTTCTGTTCTTCTATTGTGCTCATAATTCCTCCCTGCTGTATTTATGTAAATATTTTCTGAGCATTACATAATTTATAGTACAAACCTTTTTTCTTTTTTATCAACTGATTATGAGTACCCTGTTGTATTATTTTTCCATTCTCTACAACAATAATTTTAGTTGCATTTCTTATAGTAGACAACCGATGTGCAATTACAAAAGTTGTTTTTCCTTTCATTAAACGGGTTAAAGCTTCCTGCACAAGTATCTCGGATTCAGTATCAAGCGCAGAAGTAGCTTCATCTAAAATCAGTATTTTAGGATTTTTTAATATTGCTCTTGCAATAGATATTCTCTGTTTTTCACCGCCGGACAATTGTATTCCCCGCTCCCCGATTTCAGTATCATATCTGTTTTTCAGTTTCATAATAAATTTATGCGCATTGGCTTCCTTTGCAGCCTGAATAATCTCTTTATCAGTAGCATCTTTTTTAGCATATCCGATATTCTCTTTTATAGTTCCAGAAAATAAAAATGTATCCTGAGGCACCATACCTATATGTTTCCTTAAACTTTGCAGATTAACCTGTTTAATATCTATTCCGTCTATAAAAATTTTCCCCCGTGTTGTTTCATAAAATCTCGGGATAAGATTTACAATTGTTGTTTTCCCGCTGCCTGAAGGACCTACTATGGCAATAACATCTCCGGGATTCGCTGTTATATTTATGTCTGTTAATATTTTTTTATTTTTCTCATAAGAAAAATGTACACCTTTAAATTCAACCTTCCCTTCTATCTTATTAATCTCTTTCACATTCTTCTTTTCAGGCTTTTCATCCATTAAATCAAATATTCTTTTCCCTGAAGCTCTGGCTTTCTGGATAGATGTGTTTATATTCCCAAGTCCTTTTAACGGCTTATATGCCATTGTTGTGACAACTATAAACCTTGTAAAATCACCAAGTGTTATCTCTCCTTTTATCATCTGATATCCTGAAAACAGAATAACCGCAATAACTCCTACTACACTTAATAACTCATTAATAGGTTTTTGAAATGCTATAAGCCGCACTGCTTTCATATTCCGCGCATAAGTAGCATATGTAAAATTTCTAAATTTATTAATTTCATCCTTCTCGCGTGTAAATATCTTAATTACTTTTATTCCGGAAAGGGTCTCCTGTAAAAACGAAGATATTTCAGAAATATTCTCCACTATTTTTTTCTGCGCCGCCCGGATGGGCTCTGAAAATAATTTTAAAATATATCCCGTAATAGGAAACATCCCTAATATAACTAATGATAGTTTCCAGTTTAAATAAAACATTAATCCTACAAAAAATACTCCCTGTATAAAATCTGTAACTATTTTTATAAATGTATTCAATGTCCCCTGTATCATATTTACATCATTTGTAACTTTTGCCATTAAATCCCCGATTTTATTATTATCATAAAATTTCATCGGAAGATTAATTAATTTTTCGTATAAATCCTGTCTAATCTCTTTCAATACTTTAAAAGTTACTGAGTTTAATGTATACTCTTTTATGTAAACAAATATTCCCTTCACAAAAATATTTACAAATATACCCATATTAATAATAAGCACAAATTTGAAAACAGCCGATGTCCCGGAAAAAACTTTATGCAAATTTAATTTTTTAAACTCAAAAGTATATGAGATTGCTTCTTTATTTAATATTTGATTGCCTATTACGGAAAATATATCTACTAATTTTTTTATAATATAAGTATTAAGAATATCACATTGTGTAAGCAATATTATAGCCACAATACCGAGAATTGTTCTGGGTATATATTTTAGATAATACTTAAGTAATCGTTTTATAATATCCATAGATTAATCTTGCAGAACTTCCGGGCCAAAAGCAAAAGGAAGAACTTCACTTATAGAAGTTTTATTAATATTTAAAATAGAGCCGTCTTCTTTGAGATTAATACCGATTATAACTGTATCTTTAAGAGCGAACTCAAGAATTTTCTGACGGCAGAGACCACACGGCATACCGTATCCGACATCACTTACCATAACAATGATAATCTCTTTTATCTTTTTTTCTCCGGCTGCTATCATTGAATCAATAGCATTCATCTCAGCATGTGTGGTTAATGTTAAATCTACAGATTCAACATTACATCCGCTGAATATTTTTCCTGTATCTGTAACGAGCGCAGCTCCTACCTTAAATCCGGAATAAGGTGCATACGCATTCTCCCGTACATTATATGCTTCCTCATATAATTTATTCTCAATTTCATTTAAATCTTCAAGATTAATCTGTTCCATTCTAATCCTCCTTATATTCTACTATATCATTTAATTCCCGAAAATATTCTTTATAATCAAGCCCATAACCTATAACAAATAAATCAGGGATTATAAAACCCCTATAATCAACAGGAACATCTATTTTTCTTGTAGACGGTTTGTCAAGTAAAGTACAAATTTTTACCTCCAGCGGATGCTTAAAATCAAACAAATATTTTAATATAAAATCAACTGTATATCCTGTATCAACAATATCTTCTACAACAATAACTTTTTTATTTTTAACATTAACCTTTAAATCTTTTATTATTCTAACCTCATTTCTTCTTTTTGTACCGGTATAACTTGTAAATGCTATAAAATCGAGTATTGTAGGAATCTTTAAATTAGCAACAAGATCTGCAAGAAATCTGAAACTGCCTTTTAAATTGCTTATTAATACAACATCTGAATCTTTGTATTCTTTATTTATTTCATTAGCAATCTCTTTTACCCGTTTCTGAATACGCTTGCTGCTGATAATAGTTCGGCCTATTCTTTTATAATAATCATGATAATCCATATAACAGAATATACCTATCCGATTTAAAAAGTCAAATACTCTTTATGTAAATTTATTATTTCCTTTTTTCCGTTAAACAGCACTTCAAGAGCAGCATTTATCTGCATCTCATTATCAGAATAAGTATTTATAATTACCGGAATGTCTGTTAATTTTTTTATATTATAAAGGTGAAGTAAATTTATTAATATCATATTCTTATTCTTATCATATACTGCGCGGCATAATCTTGCATTCTCTCTACTTACCAGCCCGAATATAACAACTGAATTATCAGAGATTTTCGATACAACTGACTTAATATACTCTTCAGAAAAATGTTCTGTAAACCCTGCTTTTATTGGTATATACTGTATGCGGTTATACGGAACAAATTTTTTCAAATCATCAAATAATACTTTTCTCGGAGAAACAACAACATATATTTTATCTTTATAAAACCCGGTCATATTTAGCGGAACAACTTTATATTTATCTCTATAAATATCCACTGTCAATTTTGATACTGCAAATATTATTTTCTTAAAAAAATCTGAATTTATTATTTTTAATTTTTCAGGCATGTATTCAAATTTTCTCATTTCTATTAATTTATCTGAAAAATATCCGGCACTGTTTCTATGCTGAAACAGCATTCCTTTATATATAAATATCTTATGAAGACTTATATCCACCTGTTTTCTAAATTCCTTATCTGATTTATACTTCCGCAAAAGATAATTATAAATTTTTTTAATTTCATTATAAGATTTATCTATAACAATTATATTTGCTCCCGCCTTAATAGAAAGATATATTGCTTCTTCAACACCGAATTTATCTGTAATACCTTTCATATTCATTTCATCAGTAAATACAAGTCCTTTATAATCCATAAATTTTAAAAGATATCTGTTTATTATAACATCTGAAATAGTAGCCGGAAGAAAATAATATTTTTTATAATCTTTATTATCAATATTTTCCATAAACTGAACAATTCCCGGAACAGCAATATGGCCTATCATAATTCCGGTTTCAGGTGTTCTTGTTAAAGTTAAAAACGGCTTCAACTCATTTTTTATCAAAACATTATATTTTTCATAATTAGTAAGAAGCGTTACATGGGAATCTCCTGCTACTCTACCCTGACCGGGGAAATGTTTTATCACAGGAATAACATTATTATTAATATGAGCCTTTAAAAACTCTTCTGCAAATGAAATAACAGTTTCAGGCGAATCACTGTATGCTCTTGGCCCTATTACCCAATTTTTTTCATTAATATGCAAATCAACATCAGGTGCAAAATTAACATTTATTCCTACTGCTCTTAATTCTTTGGATATTATATCACTTGCAATATATGCAAGATAAGTTTTGCCTGTTTTCCCAATAGCAAAATTAGATGGCGGAATTGTAAACCCTCTTTTTAAATGAGCAATCCAGCCGCCTTCCTGATCTGTAGCAATAAACATCGGAATATCATGACTTGTTATAGCTGTATTTTGTGCTTCTATTATTAATTTATACAATTGATATTTATTCTTATAATTTTTCCCGAATATTTTTAAATTACCTATATGATAATTCTGTATTAAATTTTTTAATTTTCTATCAAATGTATATCCTTCCGGAGAAATCATTAGCAACTGACCTATTTTCATTTCCGGACTTAAACTGTTCATATATTTATTTAATCTGTTCTCCTGTGTCCATTTTATTAAGAGGAAAAGTCCCAGAACAACCACAAAAATAAACAGTATGTTATAATACTTACTTCTGAACATAACTAATAACTCATAGCATATAAAATTATATTAATACCCATTCTCAAGGCAGCCTCGCGTTTTTCCGCCGGATCGTGAAATACAGACTCTTTTTCCCAGCCGTCGCCTATATCTGCATTATAAGCATAAAAAAGTACAAGCCTTCCGTTTATAAAAATCCCGTATGCCTTAGGCGGACCCGGATAATGCTCGTGTATCTTCGGTATGCCGTTTTTAAATTCGTAATATATATGATATACAGGATGAGTAAACGGAATCTCTACAAGTTCATTATCCGGAAAAACCCTTTTTATTTCCCTCCTGAACGACTTATCCAATCCGTAATCATCATTAGCAAATAAAAATCCGCCATTCATAAGATATTTTCGTAAAATTAAAACTTCTTCGCGACTGAATCTTATATTCCCATGTCCGTTTATAAATATAAACGGATAATAAAAAAAATCATCATCTGTTATACTTAAAATTTTAGGCTTTAATGAAAGTTTTATATTCAATCTTTTTGCACTGTTTCTTAAAAAATTTTTAACGCCTTTAATACAGCCGTACCAATCACCACCGCCGTTAAATTTAATTACAGGAAAAATAAAATCATAATCCTTATACGGTGTTGCTCTTAATCCTGTGTTTAAAAAAATCAGTAAAACTGAAAAAATTATATTTCTTATCATTTTTCTTCTATATTAATAAAAGTCTCAAGAATATCTACTGCCTGTTTTAATTGAATATCGTAATCCAGATCATATACAGGTCTTTTTTTATGCTTTATCTTATTTATAGCATCCTTATATAATTTAACAACATATAATTTATTTAAATACAAATTTTTCTTTACCAATTCGTTCATTAATGCTGAAAGATTTTTTTCATTATATTCCTTATGTTTTTTTGCAAATTTTTCTATAACTTTATCTTTCTGAATCTTTTTTATATGCTCAATATCAGACGCCTGTAATTTCGGAAATTTTATTTCTATATCAGGTTCTATTCCTTTTTTATGAATCATTCTTCCGTTAGGCGTATAATAATATGCTGCAGTGTATCTTAATCCGTATCCGTCATTTAAATCTATAACAGATTGAACCGAACCTTTACCGAAAGTTTTTTCACCGAGCAATACACCTCTTTTATGGTCCTGAATAGAGCCGGAAAAAATCTCAGATGCACTTGCTGACCCGTGATTGACAAGAACTATTAACGGCTTATCTCCGCATATAGTATTTCCCCTGTGTGCATAATAATCTCTATTCAGAAAAACATTATTAGAGTCTTTTCTTGGCCTTGTATAAACTATTAATCCTTCCTTTATAAACATATCTACTATATCAATAGCTACACTTAAAAGACCACCGGGATTATTCCGCAGATCCATAATTACACCTTTAACTTTTTTCTTGTTTACAAGATATTCCAGAGCCTTTCTCATTTCTCGCGGTGCATTTTTTCTAAATGAGGTTAATCTTATATATCCTAAATTTGTAGCAATAACTGAATACTTAACACTCTTTATTTTTATTACTTCTCTTGTAATTGTAAAATCTATAAGTTTATCAATCCCGTCTCTTTCTACTGATATCGTAACCTTGGTTCCCGGCTTTCCCCGTAATTTCTTTACAATTTCAGAAAGCTTCGGGTTCTTTAATGTTTCACCTTCTATCTTTATAATTTTATCCCCGGGCTGAATCCCTGCTCGCTCTGCAGGAGTATCCTCTATAGGAGAAATTATTGTTAATTTATTATCTCTGATACTAACTTCTATACCAAGTCCGCCATACTCCCCTGTTGTCTCTATTGTTAATTCCTTTTTTGCTTTCGGGACAAGAAATGCTGTATAAGGATCGTTAAGACTCTTTATCATTCCGTTTATTGCTCCGGTTATTAATTCCTTACTTGTCTTTTTGTCTATATAATGCCGCTTAATAGTCCCATATACCCTTTCAAACATCTCAATATATTTCTTCTCTTCAGCAGCATCATCTTTTCCCGGCAGCAGATAACTGTTTCCAAAAATTAATATTGTTATTATTATAATTATTCTAATAAAACTATTTCTCTGAACTATCATTTTAAACTCCCTATTTTCATATCTTAAAAATAAATAGTATGATTTCTAAATGTCAATATTTTATTTTTATTTTTTCTCCTATTACAACCTTAAGTTTATTTTTTAAAGAATCAGACGGGGCAAACAATTCCAGCAAATTAAAACTGTCAATTATACATCCAATTTCATCTCTAATACTGTAATTATACGACAAATCGGATATAACTTTATCCTTGAAAAATATTTTAAATGAAGATAAATTTTTTATAATATTCCCGTCTATATTACTTATACAATTTCCGAATTTATCTATATAAATAATTTCACCTTCTATTAAATTATCCTTAATAACAGGCTTGGGGAAATCCAATCTAACATACTTGTCTGTTATTACTCCGATTTCTTCAGGTTTAACATTCCGGCTTAATACCGCTGCAAGAGGTGAAAAAATATCTCTTCCGTGAAAAGTATTACTTTCAGGATTAGAAATATAATTATTCGGCAAGTATAATTTATATAGTTTATAATAATCTGATTCCTCAATAATAGGCGATAACAAGCCGTTATCAGGAGCAACATATATATATTTATCTGTATAAAGAAACAACACATCTCGTTCTGTTCCAACTCCGGGATCAACTACACATAAAAATATACTTCCTTCAGGAAAGTATTTGTAAGAATTTTTTAAAATAAACGCAGCCTGAAAAATATTCTGTGCTTCTATATTATGCGTTAAATCTATAAAATTCAGTTCTTTATTAATATTAAGCATTACTCCCTTCATAACACCCACAAAATTATCACTAATTCCGAAATCCGTTAATAATATTATACTTTTCATATATCAAACTCTACAATAGTAACCCCGCTGCCGCCGTAATAAAGAGGTGCAGAATAAAAACTTTTTACAAAAGGCTGTTTTGTTAAATATTCGGCAACCATCTCTCTTAATATTCCTTTACCTTTGCCGTGAACTATTTTAATCTTATATTCCCCTGCAAGATATAATTCATCAAGCTCTCGTTTTAATTTACTCTTAGCCGCATCATATTCCATTTTTCTTATGTAAATTTCACGCATAAGCCATTTATATCATTATTTAATTTAACTTCATTTTCAAGTAAAAATAAATTTTTTTATCGGAAATATGGGGACGGTGCGTCTTTTTTTAAAAGATTTTCTTTTTCTTTTATTTTACACCAATCTGAGCTAAAAAAGGGAAGTGTTGACTTTGATAATTTTAAAATTCTAAAAGTTTTTTAGGAATTTCTGAGGCTGTTTCAGGATTCCTCACGCTCGCTCCGCTCGGTTCGGAATGACAGGGGGAGATGGCTTCCCTCTTTGGAATGACAGTGTGGGCAGATTCCTCACATTCGTTCGGAATGACATAATGGAGTCCGTTCGGAATGACAATAAGAGGGGATTCCCGGAATGACAGTGAGGTAGGCTTTGCTATTGCAGATGGAAAATTGGGAAAATTGGGGACGGTGCAATACTTTATATACATTATTTTATATGCCGAACCTGAAGTTTCGGCTACAATTATCGCGGGCAAATGATTATTCGCCTCTACCAAATACACAATATCTTCCTCCGTCCCCACTAAGTTTATACTGTTTTGCACCGTCCCTTTCTCTTTTCCTCTCTCCTTTTTCAATTTTTACGGCTCTACCAGTAAAGAGTATATTTTCCAGCCATCTCCAAAATTATTTATTCCTATTGTAATATCTTTTTTATACCAGT
>CAYQNP010000186.1:0-3152 GCA_964418785.1 uncultured Spirochaetia bacterium
AGTAAAAGGAGTAGGGAATTTCATAAACAACGGATTTAAAGTAGGAAGAAACGGGAGTCTTGACTGGAGTATAAAGAATGCAAGAAAGAGTGAAAGCAGTGCATGGACAGGTATAGCACAGGGATTTGTAAAAGATGTAGCTGGAGAAATAATGCCTGAGACAAGTTTTAGTATAGGGAATACAAGTATAAGTGTAAATAATCTGGCAGGAAGTTTTGCAAGTGAAAGCATAAATTATGCAGTGAACGGAGAGTTTAATGTAGATTTATTCAGCTATAAGAGTGTAGCGGCCATGATTATGGGATTTGATGATAAAAAGGAGAAGGATGTATTGGGATTAGGGCTTGGATTTAGTAAGAATTCATTTATGCAGAGTTTTCAGCAGAATTTGTTAAGCAAGGATAGAGACATAAGCCGCTTCAACAGTGCAGGATATGGGATAAGTTTTAGCAGGAAAGGGATAAGTGAATATCATGAGAACAGAGGAGGATTTGATTTAACGGAAGTAACAACAGCAGTAATAAAGAACCCTGCAGCAGCAGGAAGCGGGATATGGAACGGAATAAAGAGCATAGGAAAAAGTATATGGAAAGGGATAAAAGCAGGAGCAGGGTATGTAGCGGAAGGGACAAAGAGTCTGATGAAGGGGATAGGGGAAGCAGCGAGGACTGCATGGGCCGGGATAATGCCTATGAGTATACCTGAAAATGATAGCATACCTATGGGAGCAGCGGAACCGGAAGCAGCAGCAGGGAGTAGAAGTAGGAGAAGGAAGAGAGAAGGAGAAGAAGACGAAGCAGAAGGCAGCAGCACATATAGGGTAAAGAGAGGAGACAATCTGACTAAAATAGCAAAGAAGTTTAATAAAAGTGTAAAGGAGTTAATAGAATTAAATCCGTATTTAGCGAAAAATCCGGATTTAATATATGAAGGAGAGACATTGAATTTAAGAGCAGGAGAAGAAGGAAAAGATACAAGCGGGATACGAGGGAAGAGAAGAAACACGAAGGAAAGAGGCGGAAGAAGTTACGGATATGGAGAAGGGACAGAATTTGCATTTGCGGGAGCAAGTGATGTAGAAGGATTTAATGTATATGATACAAGTAAGAATCAGCCGAGAAGCATGATGCTGACGACATCGATAATGGGGGTAGGCATGCCGGCATTAGGAATACAGAATGCAATAGAAACAACAGTAAAAGGAAGAATAACAGTAGAAGGGGATACAACATATAAAATAAAGGAAAAAAATAAATTAGGAATAAATGATTATGTAAATATGACGGGAGAAATAAGTGATTTTATAGGTAATCAGGTAAATACATTGGTAGAAAATGGATATAATGCCTTGAAATATAGTAAAGAAAGCGGGATAAATTTGGGAAGTCATACAAGAGGAGTGGGGGCGAGGAATTTCATATTTAAGGGAAAAACAACAATGGACATAAAATTAGGCCCGATAGGAAAGGGGTTGACTAAATTGGGTGGTGGTTTATCTGTATTATCAGCGACACTTACAGAGATAAATATAATGAAAGGATTTGGAGTAAGTGGGGATAGTATAAATCAAAATAAACCTATAGGGGCAAAGATAAAGATAGCTGGCGGATTACATGAAGCAACAAAAGCAATAAATCCAATGTATGATACTTTTATGCCTACTGACGTTTTTGAAGATATACGTACTATAAATACAGTATATTCAGGGACAAATAGATATACCATTACAAACATATATAATGGGTGGACAGGAGAATTAAAAAGATATGGTACAAATTATATGCAATTTAAGTAGATTAAAATATAAAAAAATGAATGTTTTAAAACATCTTATAATAATAAATTTTATCAGTTTAGTTTTAGTTATAAATACAGTTTTTGCTAATAGTAATAAAATTTTTACTGAAGGAATAAAACTTATGAAATTAAACAAATATCATGAAAGTATTAAGACGTTGAAAAAAATTAACCAGACGAATATATATTATTCTTTGGCGGTATTAAATATTGGTATTATGTATTATAATTTAAGTAAAAGCAATAGTAATTATTTATCAAAAGCAATTAAATTGTATAAAAAATATTTATCGAATAATATTAATCTTCCTGCAAATAAAAAATGGGTTAAGTTTGAAATAATAAAATATTTAGGTATAAGTTTAACTACAATACATAAATACGAAGAGGCATATAAGTATCTAAAAGAGTACGATAAATTTTTAAAACTAAATAATTATGTTCCTGATTTTATATTTCTAATTTCATATGGACAAATTTTAATGGAATTAAAAGAATATGATAAAGCTATAAGATATTTTTTATTGGCAGATAAAATAAGATTTAACGATTTAAAAGTAAAATATTGTTTAGCGCAATGTTATATAAATAAAAATGAATTAAACAAAGCAAAAGAGTATTATATAGCAGCATATAATATAGATAAAACTAATCCGGCTATAAATGTAGAACTGGGGTTAGTGTTAAACATGATTTATGGAAGAAAAAGTGTAATAGGAGATAAATTTATAATATATGGATTAAAGAATAAAAATTTCTTTTATTCAAAAAAGTTTAAAAAAACTTATGTGCATATATTTAAAGCATTATCAATAGATGAAATATATGAAGTATATGATTATCATTATACAAAAATTAAAGCAGTATTATATACGATATATGTTATGTATTTAAGGAATATTTTAATAGGAAATTTAATTATATTTTTAGTGCTGGTAGTTTTATTGTGTTATTTTGTAAAGAAAAGAAAAGTATGTAATGCTTTATATGAAAAAATAAAAGGAGGCAGCTAAATGACAAAGAATAAAATAAATAAAATAGAACAGGAAGGCATGGAAATACCTGAGATATACACAAACAGTGTAAAGACAGGTATAAGCATATATGAGATAATGCTGCAGTTGGGGTTGGAAAGCGATGGAAAAGTAAAACCAATCTGTAATGTGCGAATGAGCCCCCAACATGCTAAAATGCTCTCTGAAGTATTAAGCAGAAGCGTAGCAGAATACGAGAAAAAAATCGGCAAAATCCCTTTCCCGAAGAAATAACAGAAAAATTTATATAAGGAGAGTAGAATTATAAGATGAAAAATAATAAACTTATTCTTAAATCTAAAGAAAAAAGGAGGTGAGGAA
>CAYQNP010000187.1:0-4434 GCA_964418785.1 uncultured Spirochaetia bacterium
TCTCGGCAATGCATTTAAAATAAACAAAAAATATATTAGCCTGATAAAAAACAGAAAAATTTTAATAATAGATGATGTTTTTACAACAGGGACAACGATTAATGAATGTGCAAAAATACTAAAAGGAAATAATGCTGCTGAAGTATTTTCAATAACTTTAGCTCGAGGAGTGTAAAATGAAATTTTATGATTTATCTTTAAAGCGATATAGTGTCAGGAAATATCTTGACAAGAAAGTTGATCGGGAATTAATAAAAAAATGTGTTGAAGCAGCAAGGATAGCGCCATCAGCAGAAAATGTTCAGCCGTGGCGGTTTCTCGTAATTGACGATCCTGAAAAGTTGAATGAATTAAAAAAAGCTGCATTTAGCGGCGTATATTCAGTAACAAAGTGGGCAAACTCTGCTCCGGTAATTATTGTAGTTCTTGCAAAAACCGATATTCTTGCAAATACTATCGGCACTTTTCTTCAGGGCACACAGTTTTATCTTATTGACATTGGTATTGCTACAGAGCATCTGATTTTACAGGCAACAGAACTTAATCTCGGAACATGCTGGATTGGATGGTTTAATGAAAAAAAAACACGGAAAATATTAAATATCCCGTCTAAATATAAAATTGTATCTCTTGTTACCCTGGGATATTTCGAGTTTAATGAAAAAAGAACTAAAAAGCACAGAAAAAAATTAGACAAAATACTTTTTTTTAATTCATTATAAAATAGCTTTATGAAAAAAATAATATCAGCAGTAATTGGATTAATTATATTTTATTCTGCTCTTCAGGCAGAAAAATTTGAACAAATAGAGAAAAAAGCTTTTTACTTAAAACTCCAGGGCGATTATAAAAAAAGTTATCATTCTTTTTTAAATTTAATAAAATTTAAAAACAAACCTTTTATTTTAGATTATATATATTTACATATTGCAGATGAACTGGCAGAGTATACTGTTAACAGAAAAAATTTCATAGATTTTTTGCTTTCTCAAAAAAAGGCACAGAAACATTTAATTATAAATGACCTGATTGATTATCTACTGTTAGAAAATTATCTTAAAAATGCACAAATAAAAAAAGCACGAGAAAAATATAGAGAGATGGGATTTATAAACAAATGGTATATATTAGGACCTTTCAGAAATGAGAATAAACTCGGCATAAAAAAAATTTATCAGCCGGAAATAAGGATTAATATTTCTCAATGGTATACAGATGATACTTTTTATCCTGTTAAATTCAGAAAAATCACATCTTCCGATATGCCGCACATAAACTTAAAACATTATTTTTATCCTGATAAAAACAGCGTTGCTTATCTTTTAACTTATATCTACTCTCCAACCAACCAATTTTTAACAATACATTCAGGCAGTGATGACGGAATAAAAATATGGGTCAATGATTCTTTAATCTTAAAAAACGACATTTACAGAAAAGCGTATTTTGATACAGATAATGTAAAAGTTTTTTTTAAAAAAGGTATAAGCAAAATCCTTGTTAAGATATCACAAAACAAAGATGATTGGAAACTTTATTTCCGCATTACACCGAAAAATTATATTATAACAAATTATACAGCAAGAGTATCTTCTATCAGTATCACAACTTCACATTTAACGAATATAACAGAATATCTGGATAAACTAAAAAATCGTTCTTTCTATAAAGGCTTATACTATTTATATACAAAAAATTATTCTGAAAGCAGAAATCTTGCGGCAGAAAATTTAAGTGAAGCAATTAATAGAGAACCTGAAAATCCTGTGTATTTATTTTATTATGCTTTAACGCAAAAAACTCTTACTGAACGAAAGAAATATTTATTACTTTCTTTAAAAAATTTTAAAAATAACAACGAAGCAAAATTAAGGTTATCCGATTATTACGAAAATATAAACGATTATGATACAGCAATGTATTATTTAAACAGAATACATCCTGATAATTACAATAAACTTTTTTCCGCTGCACTTATATTATATAAAAAGAAAACCCTTTCAACAGATGCATTAAACATAATCAATAAACTTTTAAAATTATATCCGGATGATTTTAGTGTAAATTTTCTAAAGGCAGCTGTATTATTTGATATAAATAAAGACGAATCCGCTAAATATTTTAACAAATCTTTTAAACTACGACCGGATAAATTTCCTCTGCTTTTAAATCACGGGCTTATTGCCTATAATTTACTGCATAAAATAGATATAGAAAACCTCTATCTCGAACAATTAAAATATACCGGTGATAATATCAAACTTTATAATGATTTAACAGATTACTATCTTTATAATAACTTAGAAAAAGCTGTTAAATATAATAAAATTGCTTTAAGTATTAATCCGTTTAATATAACTGCTCTAAAATTAAACAGTGATATAATGTTGAAATTAAATAAAAAGAAAAAAGCAAAGACATCATTAGAACGAATATTACAGATAAATCCTACAGACAATTATATTGTACGGAGATTAAATTTTCTTTCCGGCAATTCAGTAAATTTAATTGATAAATATAAACCGGACATAAATAAGATTGTAAAAAATATTTTTAAAAAATCTCTTTTATATTACAGACAGAAATATAAAAATTATTCCGGTATTATGTTTTTAGATTCAAGTATTATAAATATAAGTAAAAAAGGGACCAAAGAGAAACTTATAACAAAAGTTTATTATGTCTTATCAGACAATGCCGGTGAAACCTACAGTCATGATTCTGTATATTATTCTCCTGCTACTACGAAGGTTGAAATATTAAAAGCAGAGACAATCTCCCGTAATATGAAACGCTTTAATGCTTCCGGTATTAAAGACTATTCTGTGGTCAATGGCGATGAAAAACTGTATTACGACTATGTTGCCAGAATAATAAAATTTTCCAATGTAAAAGCTGACAGTATAATTATTCTGCAGTATCATTTATGGGAACGCTCCGAAAACAAATATAATAAAAATTATTTTGCAGACACTTCATATTGGGGGAATGATATTCCAACGCTATCAAAAAATTATTATCTTATTACGCACTACTCCACGCCTATTTATTTTAAATATTTTTATTTCTCATCTAAAAAACCTTATTATAAAAAAATTAAAGCAGGAAAATACAGAATTTATAAATGGGCTATGAATAATTTAAAAATAATTGATAAAGAGCCAAAAATGGTGCCGTTTCAAGAAATAATACCGCAAATCAAAATAACCACTTTCGGGAAATGGGATGAAATTAACGAATGGCTGTATAATTTATCAAAAACTGCCGGCAGTATTAATAAAGAAATGAAAAAAATCGTTGATAATTTAAAAACAGATAATAAAATCGAATTTATAAATCGTCTTTACTCTTATGTTCGTGATAAAATACGGTACGTTGGGATTGAATTGGGAATTGGGGGAATTAAACCGCGAAACAGTATATCTGTATTTACTTCTAAATACGGAGATTGTAAAGACAAAGCAACATTATTAAATTCATTATTAAATTATGCAGGATTTAAATCATATCTTGGTCTTGTAAGAACTGATTCAGAAGGAAAAGTTGAATTTAATTTACCATCTTCTACTTATTTTAATCATGCAATATCAGTAGTAAAAATGAATAACAAGTTTATATTTCTCGATCCTACTGCCAATTATTTTCACATGTCTGAATTTCCATACTCAGACAGATTAAACAAGATATTTTTAATAAATAAAAGGAAAGCGAAATTTGTATCACCGCCGCCAATCAGATATTCTGACAATGTTTCAAAATCATTTGTAAATATAACCCTTCATGATGATCTCAGTGCTGATATTAAAAAGAAAATTTTGAACAAAGGCGAGTTTGCACCTACAATAAGATATTTTTCCGAAAATAAGCACCAGCACAAAAAATACATAGAAGCACAATGGAATGCAGTATATCCCGGGACAGTACTCCTGCTTACTGAATATTCAAATATTCAAAATAAAATTCCTGCTTTTAAATACTCGATTTTAGTCAATAATTTTGCCGTACCTGACGGTAGTTATATAAAATTTAAACCATTTCTTGAACCGTCACAAATTTACGATTCATACTGCTCATTAAACGAAAGAAAGTTTGATTTGATTTTCAGTTTCCCTTATGTTATAGAGTCCAAAATTATCATTAATATGTATAAAAATTCAAGAGTATTACTGCCGAAAAATTTAATTATTAATAACAGTTTTTTATATTATAAATTAACTTTTAGAGTAATAGGAAAAAACAGGATTGAAATAAATAAATTACTGCGGCTTAAAAAGAACAGAATAAAACCTGAGGATTACAGGACTTTTAAAACTGCGGCACTGAAAATTAAATTAAAAGAAAATGAATATATAAAAATAAAAAAGTAAAGTAATTTTGCTAATGCTTTCTGTTTAAAAGCCGAAATATAGAAATGAAACATAAAAAAACTTGACA
>CAYQNP010000188.1:0-3331 GCA_964418785.1 uncultured Spirochaetia bacterium
TGGTATGATACAGATGATAATAATATAATGAATGAAGTTGCAAGAACAATTTCTAAATTAGACACTACTGTTAAAGTAATGAAACCGCTTGATATGTTGATGCTTGCCAGGGTTATGTTAAAATCTTCTGATACACTGGGAAAATATTTGAGTTTTATTGATGAGAAGCTTGATGAATTAGATTCTCTTTCTGCTCCTAATAGCAGTGCGCTGGTTGCAAAAAATAATGCACGGACATCATATAATACTGCAAAAACATATTATGATTCTGCAGATTATGAGAATTGTTTTAATGAAGCAAAAAATGCAGATGAATTAACAGAAATTGCAAGATTAAGTTATATTACAAATGTTCATAGAAATACAGGAGATGTTGTTGTATATTGGTATGAACCGCCAACAGCGATGAGTAACCTGTATCTTTATAATATATGGGAGATAGATAGTTCTTTGCCGCATTGTAAATCTTATTATATTCAAATCGCAACAAATAGTAGTTTTTCAGGGACTTTAGTCGTTAATAACAGCAATTATAGTGCCTCAGCAAGTTCTTATAGTGTTGGTTATGCCGATACAACGAGATTTTTTAGAATTAAAGCAAAGGGTAGAACAAAGGATGATTGGGGTGAATGGAGTGGTACAGTTATTGTTCCGGGAAATCCGTATACAGTGAGTGTTACAAAGTCAACAGACAATATTGAAGTGGCATCAGGAAGTAGTGTGTTGAGTTTTAAGATAGTGGATAAAAAAGGTTATCTTGTAGATTTTGCAACTAATACAATAAATATAAGTATAACTTCCGGATATGGAACTTTATCTTCTTCAACAGTAAAAGCAGTAAGTGGCGAAGGAAGTGTAACTTATAATGCGGGAACGAAAGCTGTAACAAACAAGATCACTTTTAGCGGCAGCGGACTGGTTGATACAGTTGTAAATGTTGTAACAATAGCTGGAGCTAAAAGTTTAATATATGTATATTCTTCAAAAACAAATATAAAGGCAAATGGAAGTGACAGCACATATATATATGCTCAAATTTCAGATGCTTACAGTAATATTATCTCAAGTGCAAATGACATTGTACAGTTCTCAATAACTTCAGGTCCGGGTAGTCTTACTAATACAAATATTAGCGCTGTTAATGGTATTGCAAAGAATAAGTTTGTAAGTGGTTTTCAAGTTGGTAAGACAGTTATCGATGCATCTGTAACAGGACTTAGTAGTGGATCTGTTACATTGAGTAATTATACTGGAACACCATATGCGTTAGAAATGACATGCGTTCCTGATAGTTTGTTCGCTGATAATAATGATAATTCTTTTATAACAGTTGTAATTAAGGATTCTGCTGGAGACAGAGTTGTAAATGCAACAAACACTATTAGAATAACTAACCTTGACGGTACCGGTACATTAGATTATGGAGAGTATATAAAAGCAGAAGAAGGAATAGCAACTAATAGATTTAGAACGACTGTTGCTGCAAGTAATATTATTGCTACTTCTGTTCCGGGATTGCCGACAGTGTTAAAATCTACTCAAGTAATAATATCTACTTTAAATACAAATATTCCTATTTATATATCACTTGAAGCATCAGAACAAAGATTAACAGCAGATAAGGTTGATAATACAGTATTAAAGGCATATATTAAAAATATTAAGGGGAAAACACTTGAAACTAATATGCCGGTATATTTTAAAAGAGAATTATATGGAACCATTAAATATTCATCTCCTATTAACAGTATAGACGGAATAGCTACAAATGTTTATATTTCTCCGACTAATGTGAGTATAGTGAAGATTGTTGCAAGTAATAGTTCTTTAGATAAGGGCGAGATTTATATTACGAATATAGCAGGTCCAAAGCATCACATTATAAGCTGGGTGGATTCCGGAAAACTTACAGCAAACGGATATGATGATACAACAGTGCACAGTAAAATTGTTGATTATTATGGTAATTTAGTAAGTTCATGGACAGATAAAATTACCTATATCTTATCCGGCGGCGGCAGTATGATAGGAGATAATCCTTATACAGTCAGGAACGGCTTTGCCGAGATAACATATAAGGCATCAACAAGTGTAGAAAATGTTATTATAAGTGCTGTATCTACAAATGTTCTCGGCGATAGCGTGATTATAACAAATGATTATGGCCCTCCCTGTAAAATAAGTTTATCTGCTGACAGATACACTATTAGTTCACATGATGCAGATGTTGTTACTTTGAATACAAAGATTTTAGATGCATGGGATAGAGAACTTACGAGTTCCGATATAACAAATAGTATTCGGTTTGTAATTGATACATCTTTTTTAGGGCCGCATTTTACGAATGGAGATGTTACTAAAATAACAAATATTGTTAAATCCGTAAATGGAATTGCTGAGACATATATAAGTTCTACTTATTATGGAACCAATTTTTCTGTATCAGCTAACTCGACTGGTTTGATAGGAAGCAGCGTAAAGATTAATATGACATCAGGTACTGTAGCATATAAATTTTCTTTAATAGATATTAATAAGTCGTATTATTTGATAGATGATAATATACCTGTTTCTATATCTTTGAATTTGCAGGATTATGATAATAATGTAGTAACAGATGATAGTAAAAAAGTATGTCTTACTATAACTCGAGCAGCGGGATTCAGCAATATAGTCAGTATATCTGAACCTATTTACAGATATGCAAATAACGGAGTTGTTACATTTCCCGCATTATCCTTTACAGATCCGGGAATATATAAAATTACTATTTCTGCTGATGGTATGATAGATTATGTTATTCCGCAGTATAAAGTTTTATTACCTGCTGCAATAGAAAATTTTACAGTAAAAGCTGCAACTCCTACTGGCATAGTGTCTGTTTCCTTGCCTGAGAATTCATTAAATACCAATGTTATAATCTTAATTAAAAGATATAATGAAATGAATAGTTTACAAAAAAATACAATTTTAACAGCTAATGCATCTTTAACGAATTTATTTCCCATTTTCGATATATCGCTGGTAACTAACAGCGCTTTTTTCGTTGAGGTTGTAGATAAAGATAATAATGTTTTGACTAATGCCTTAAAATCTTCTGTAACAGTAAAATATCAGTATAACGAAAAAGCAGTTCCTGTTTATTATGATTCTTTAAATTCAGGTCAATCAGCCCCGGGAACTTTATATATAGGTGATTCAAAAATTAAAGAGGATACTGTTAAACTCTTTAGACTTGATGAAAAAAATTCCTGGTGGGATATGATGAATGATTCAATAGTTGATAGGGATAATAATATATTAACAGTTAGTGTTAATAAATTTTATGTTT
>CAYQNP010000189.1:0-6681 GCA_964418785.1 uncultured Spirochaetia bacterium
TATAAATATTATATTAATAATAAATAACTAATTGGGGTGATAAATGAATATAGTTATTTATGGAATTATAGGAACGAGTGCAATTCTTTTTTTTCTCGTTATAATATTAATAATATTATTATTGAATAGGAAGCAAAAAGAGGTTCCTGTTAAAGAATCTATAGAAGAATTACCACGATGTCCTACCTGCGGGCAAATACTGGAACCGGAATGGAATAGATGCCCTTTTTGTACTGATGATAATATAATAACTTTTCAGAGCAGAAAACAAACAGATAAAGAAAAAAAAATGGTAACGGGATTTCTCGTTTTGATAGATGATAATGATAAAATTTTTAAAATAGAAAAGGATATTATCTATATAGGTAGTGATAATTCAAATGATATAAAAATAAAAAATGAATTTGTTGCTCCACAGCATGCTAAAATATGGTTTAATGAGACAAAGAATAGGTTTTATCTTGAAGATTTAGGTTCAAGTAACGGAACAAAAGTGAATAATGAGTATGTGAACTCTATTGAGTTAAGGGATGGCGATATTATTACCATTGCCGGGAATAGATTTGCATTTAAAGTGCTGAATAAACAATAAATTTTCAGAAAATGCGTTTTCTTCCCCTAACATAAATAATGCGAAAAATACTTTATATTTTTTTTAATTATAGATTGACTTTTTAAACTAATACTATATAATTCAGATTTAATGAAAGGTTATAGGTATTATCATAAAAAGAAAAATTTGAAACTAAGATATTTTTTCTTGTTTTTAGCAATAGGCTTTGTAGTATATATTGTAATAAATAATATTGGAGAATTGCCTTTTTTTAAATTTCATGAAAAAAAAGTTGCGACAATAAAGAAAGAACTTCAAAAATTTGATTCTTTAACTAACAGAACTGATAAAAAGGTATTAATTCAGAAAGTAGTTAAGAATCTTTTAAAATTATCCAGAGAAGACAGTGATAATTATATGTTATTATATTTGCTTGGCGAAGCATATTTAAGAAAAGGATTTCTTGAATATAATAAAGAGCTGCGTAATATGTATATTGACAAGGCGATTTATTTCTTAAGAAAATCTCTGGCTTTGTATAATGGTGATAATCTTACAAAAGGGAAATTACATTTTGAGTTAGGAATGAGTTATTTTTATAAAGGTACATATTATTATTATGAAAGTTTAATAGAATTAAAGACAGCAAAAAAATACGGATATAAAAACAAAAAGATTGATAAGATAATATCTTTCATAAAATTTAGAAAAGGAAATTATAGTGAAATAAATGAATTAATTAATAATTTTAAAGGTGAGAAAAAAGGGAGTATAGAAAAGTATTTTTATAACGGATATTTATATAAGAATAAAGGCGAGTATGAAAAGGCAAAAGAAAACCTGCACATGGTTGAAATGTATTTTGAAGATAAAGAGAATAAGAATGAAGAAGACAGATATATGCTTGAGAAAACTTATTACGGACTCGGGTGGCTGTATTATAATGATGGTGATTATGAGAAAGCAGAAGAGTATTATAAAAAATCTCTTGAATTGGCGCCGGATAATGCTGACATATATTACTGGCTTGGAAAAGTATATATTGCTTTAGGAGATAAGAAGAAAGCAAAAAAAATGTTACAGCAGGCACAAAAACTGGATAGTGCTAATGTAAACATAAAAAGATTAATAAAAAAAATAAAACGGATGCGAGGTAAGCGAAGATGATTTTTATTGACAAACTCTACGGATTATTTTCCAATGATCTCGGGATTGATCTGGGAACAGCCAATACGCTTGTGCATGTCAGAGGTCAGGGAATAGTTTTAAGTGAGCCGTCTGTAGTTGCTATTCAGACAGGGACCAATAAGGTTGTTGCTGTGGGGCAGGAAGCAAAAAACATGCTCGGAAAAACACCTGGCGATATAAAAGCAATTAGACCTATGAGAGACGGCGTTATTGCTGATTTTGAAATTGTTGAGAGAATGATAAGATATTTTATAGAGAAAGTGCACAACAGACGAACTTTTGTAAGACCGCGAGTTGTAATTGGAGTACCTGGAAGTATTACTGAAGTGGAGAAGCGTGCTGTTCGCGAGTCTGTGGAACAGGCCGGCGCGCGGGAAATATTCCTTATAGATGAAGCCCTTGCTGCGGCAATAGGTTCAAATATTCCTATTCAGGAACCATCCGGCAGTATGATTGTAGATATCGGCGGCGGAACAACAGAAATAGCTGTTATATCTCTGGGCGGTATTGTTTCAAGTAAATCTATCCGCGTCGGCGGAGATGAGTTTGATGAAGCTATTATTAATTTTTTGAAAAGAAAACATAATATGCTCGTCGGGGAAACTACTGCTGAGGCTATAAAGATCAGTCTTGGTAGTGTTTATCCTGAAAAAAATGAAAAGAAAAATAAAATGGAAGTAAAAGGCCTTGATGCTGTAACAGGACTTCCAAAAACAATGGTGATTGATGCTTCTGAAGTGCGAAAAGCTTTTGAAGAACCAATGAATAATATTATAGAAGCAATAAAATCAACTCTTGATTCCACTCCGCCGGAATTGGCTGCTGATATATGTGATAAAGGTATTGTATTAAGCGGCGGCGGTTCACTTGTTCGTAATATGGATGTCCTCCTGTCAAAAGTAACAAATGTTCCTGTTATTCTTGCTGAAAACCCTTTAATCTGTGTTGCCCTTGGTACAGGAAGATTCCTTGATGAAATTAAATTTATTAATCAAAAAATTTATAAATCTGAAGTACGATAATAAATGCTTCAAAGTTTTTTTTATGAAAATAAACCGTATATCCTGCTTGCAGTATACTTGCTCGTCTCTCTTTCCTTTATGATTGTAAAAAGTCCTAAAGGCAATAAAACAGTGAAAACAGTGGTTAATAAAATAAATTATCCGCTTCAGGTTACGGTTGATTATTTTTCTAAAACTGTTAACGGATTCTGGGAAAGTATTAATGAATTGAACAGAATTAAACGAGAACTCGTTATTACTAAACAGCAATTGGAAAAATTAAAAACTGCCAGTATAGAAATAAATGAGTTAAAGCGTGAGAACAGCAGATTACGGTTCCTTCTTGAGAATAAGAAAAATATTGAGTACCCGACAGTTTATGCTGAAATAATAGCTCGTGATCCGTCTAATTATTATACTTCTTTTACTATAAATGCCGGGAAAAATGTCGGAGTTAAGGTTAATATGCCTGTTATTACTTACCAGAACGGGAAAAAAGGAGTTGTAGGAAAAATTATTGAAGTATATGATAAGACTTCTAAAGTACTGCCGTTAATCGGGGTCGGCAGTTATATAGGCGCTATGCTCTCAACTTTACGATATACAGGCGTGGTTAAAGGTATAGGTCATAAAGGGGACTTCTTATTACTTGATTATATAAGCAAAGATGCTGTTTTGAATTTCGGAGATGAAGTTATTACTTCCGGCCAGGGTGGAATATTCCCTAAAGGTTTGTTAATAGGAAAAATAGTAGGTTTCACAAGAGTAAAGTACGGACTCTTCTACAAAGAAATAAAAGTAAAACCGGTAATAGATTTTTCTCAACTTGAAGATGTTTATATAATATTAAAATCCCCTGATTCAAATATAGTAGAGTTTAATAAAAAAAATGATTAAAGAAATATTTTATATTGTTTTTGGATTTATACTTGTTGCTGTACAGTCTTCTAATTTTATAAATTTTCTTGCTATTGAAAATATTAAACCGGATATATTAACTTCTTATGTGGTTTATATCAGTCTTACAAATACTGGTTCTGTGTCTGAAACAGTTGGCTTTTTTGTGGGCTTTTTTGAAGATGTTTTTTCTATATCATTGTTCGGTGTTAATGCTTTTGTAAAAACATTACTAAGTTTTATTCTGAATAGATTCAGAACAAAAATATTTACAGAAAAATATTTCTCTGTTTTCATAGTTGTTTTTATTGCTACTATTATTAACAGATTGTTGTTCTTTTTCTTAATAATAATTTTTGAACATTCAGTGAATTTCTATAATGGTATGATTAAAATAGGAATCCCTGAAGCTTTTTATACTGCTTTTGTTTCTATTTTTCTGTTTCCGTTATACACATATATCTTTAAAAAGAAGTAAATAAATATGGCAAAGACATTAATTAGTCCGAAACAGTTTTTTTTCTTTAATAAAAGATTTAAGCTAATATCAAATTTATTTTACCTTCTACTTTTATTACTTCTGCTAAAAATAACTATATTGCAGATTATAGAAGGTGAAAAATATACAAAATTAGCCTACAATAACAGATTTCAGTATATTCCTATTCAGACATATCGTGGAGAAATATTTTTTAGAGATTTTGACCCTGAATCCGAGTTAAATGAACCGCTTGTCTCTAATGTAGAGACACTTGGAGTTTATTTGTTGCCTATTCATTTAAGAAAAACTGAAGCCAAAAATGTTATAAAACGATTATCTGATTTATTAAATTTTAATTATACAAATAAAATTGCAGAGTTTACCAATCGTGCAAATTATTATGAACCTTTTTTAGTGGCAGATAAAATTAAGACATCGCAAATAGCAAGGATAGCAGAGAAGATAAATGATTTTCCTGGTGTTTATTGGGAACCTATCTATAAAAGAAAATATCCTATGAAAAATTTTGCTTCTCATATTGTGGGATTTGTAGGGAAAATAAATAAAAGAGAGTTGAAGTTATATCAGGATAATCCTCAATATCACAGAAACAGTATTCTGGGCAAGATGGGAATCGAGAAATATTATGATAAAGAATTGCGTGGAAAAGAAGGTATATTACTGAGAGTTGTAGATGCTAAAAATCGAATTAAAAAAAGTAGTGTAATTAAAGAGCCGGAACCGGGATATAATCTTGTATTGACACTTGATAAAAGGATACAGCAGATAGTAGAATCTGCAATGAAGCATGAAGTGGGGAGTGCAATTGTTATGGATCCCACTACTGGTGAGATTCTGGCTATGGTATCAAAGCCGGATTTTGATCCGAATATTTTTATAGAGGAAGATTATAAGAAAATTGTAAAATTAAACAGGCACCCGAAGAAACCTTTTTTAAATAGAGCTATTCAGGCTAAATATCCTCCGGGATCTGTTTTTAAAATTGTTACAGCATCAGCAGGTCTTGAAGAAGAAGTGGTTTCCCCCCAGCAGACTTTTTTATGCAGAGGATATTATAAATTTGAAAATGATGATAGAGTTTTTCATTGTACTGGAATTCACGGTTTTGTTAATATATTTAGAGGTATAGAATTTTCTTGTAATGTTTATTTTTTTAATTTAAGTTATTATCTCGGGTCCAGGAAATTAATGGCATATGCTCATTATTACGGGTATGGTGAAAAAAGCGGTATTGATTTGCCGGGCGAGATCAGGGGATTTCTGCCTACTCATAAATGGAAGAAAAAAGTCTTTGGGGAACCATGGTATGACGGTGATACCATAAATATGGGCATAGGACAGGGATTTATTCTTTCTACTGTTTTGCAGGTTGCGGATATGATGTGCGGTGTTGCTAATAACGGATTAATCTATCAGCCTCATTTGTTGCGAGCAGCATATTCTGCTGCAGACGGAAAACTTATTTATAAGACACAGAGAAAACTTATACACAATGTGCCTGTTAGCGAAAAAAATCTTAACATCATAAAAAGAGGTCTGCATCTTGTTACAGTCGGCGGAACAGCAAGATATGCCGGCAGGTTTGCTAAGATATCCTTTGCCGGTAAAACCAGTACTTCTCAGAATACTTTTGGACAGCCTCATGCATGGTTCAGTTGTTATGCACCGTATAATAGTAACAGTAAGAGACGAAAACTTGTTGTTACTGTTTTTATTGAGAACGGCGGCGGCGGCGGTGAAGCAGCTGCCCCTATTGCTGTAGCAATATTAAATGCGGTTTATTTTAATGATGACCCTGTTGCTGTTAAGAAAAAAATAAAAGCTTCTATTGAAAAGATACATTACGAAAGATATTTGCGGAGATTAAAAGAAAAACAGTTTATGGAAGGAGGCGGCGGTGGCGAAACAGACATTCAATTTTGATTTTGTACTCTTTTTTGATATGTTATTTCTTATTGGTATAGGACTTATGCTGCAATATAGTGCCGGTTATAGTAAAACTATATATGCTAATATATATATTAATCAATTTATTCGTGCCATTATTGGTCTGATATTCGTATTTATATTGCTTGCAGTGGATTTTAAGCGATTTAATATTTATGCTGCTCATATATATTTTATAATATCATTCTTTTTAGTTATAACTCTTTTATTTGGTAAAGAAGTAAACAGCACTAAGGCATGGTTATCTTTAGGACCTGTTAATTTACAGTTTTCTGAGTTTGCTAAAATATCCACTATACTTCTGCTTGCTAAATACCTCGAATATAATTTTAAAGAGCTGGATAAACTGACAGATTTAGTTGTACCTTTTATTATAATTCTTTTCCCTGTATTCTTAATTCTTCTTGAACCTGATTTGGGGTCCACCCTTGTTTTTTTCCCGGTACTATTTGTAATGCTGTATCTTGCCGGCGCTAATTCAAATAATATTATTTCATTACTCGCTATTGGAATTATATCTATTGTCCTGCCTCTTTTTATTAGTTACTATCAGTTTACACAAACAGGAAATCTTCCTATCTGGATGAAACTTA
>CAYQNP010000190.1:0-7790 GCA_964418785.1 uncultured Spirochaetia bacterium
TTTTCTTTCCTTTATATTTAATTTCATTTGCAAGAACACTTTTAATTTTAATAATCGCTCTTTTAATTTTTATTTTAAGTAGTTCCGGTTCATTTTCTCTTTCAATATATAAAGTAACATAAGTACCGGGTTCACCTCGCAGTTTTGAAACAGCTGTATTTAATTTCATATCCTTTGTAGACTCATCATTTATTCTGACAATTTTATCATTAGGCTGAATACCTGCTCTGCTTGCAGGTGTACCTTCAATAGGAGTTACAACAGTTAATACTCCGTCCCTTATAGTTATAACAAACCCCACACCGCCGAATTTTCCTTTTGTTTCTATTGATAACTCTTCATAGCCTTCCTTTCTGATAAATCGGGTATACGGGTCATCAAGTGATGCAAGCATACCGTCAATAGCACCGTAAATTAATTTATGAGCATCAGGTTTATCTACATAAGTAGTTTCAACCAGACTCAATACTTCATTAAATATTCTTAAATCCTCATAAATATCATCATTTGCTTTACTTGTTTTTAATAAATTTGTTTCAGAAAAAACCCACAACATTACAAATATAGATAATGCTGTTATCCATACTGCTCTTTCTTTTTTGTGCATTGGTCTCATAGTTATACTCCTTTTTTATATTTATCTAATTTAGATACATCAAAATTTGTTTTTTTACCGCTTGGGACATAACAATATTTACAACCGTGGATAAGAACAACAGGCCGTTCTTTGCCTTCATAAATTTCAGCATATAAACTTTCATGCTGTGCAAGTTCGCTGCCGCAAAGCGGACAAATTCTTTTTTTTAATTTTGTCCTGTATTTAACTCTTCTTTCAGATTTTATACTGCTGCCTGAAATCTTTTTCCCGGATGCAGTATCATTTATTTTCGATAATATGTTCAAAAATATCGCTAATGCTATTAAAATACCAAAAAATATCGGTATATATTCCATATTTAAGCCAACTCTTTTTCTATTTTCATAAATACTTTCTTCCATTTTCTTCGTATCTCTTTTATATTATACAGGCTTTTCTTTTTTTTATCAATATTTTTTTTATTTTTTTCTTTTAACTCCTCTAATTTTTTATAACCAGATAGAATCTTTACAGGTACATTATTCTGTAAAGCAATTAATATAATATGATATCTGGCAGATACTATCTTCTTCGCAGATAAAATTTTATTTATTACTTCATTTATATTACTATAATTATAAACAAGAACATTATCAAAGTTATATCTTTTATATTCTTCTTTATTTATTAACAATATTTCATCTCCGGAAATACTTACAATCTGTTTTTTATTTATCGGACTTATTAGAGTATAACTTTTTCTTTTTTTTATACTTTTCCCCGCAAATTCAATTAATGATAAATCAGGGATATACTCTGCATTCTGAAAATTTTTAAATTTATTATAACTTTCTTTATCTCGAAATACTGCTGCTCGAGATTTTTTTAAAAGATACTTTAATAAAGACAGATTTATTTTATATTTAATATCCACTGCATCTATGTTTATCAAAAATATCTTTGCCTTTTTCAGCAGAAAAATTACATTAATAATAAAATAATAGAAAAAACTTTTAATACTTGTACTATCCTGAAATATACCGCCAAGATTTATCAGTATATCCCCTGCTCTTAGTACTTTTAAAATTTGAAAGATATTATATCTGTTTACAGCATTTAATCCGTAATAATTTTTTTTAGTCAGAACAACAATGTTATTATAATTTAAATTTTTGATTAATACATTTAAAAGCAAATCATCACCAAAATTATAATAACCGAGATATCCTAATATAAAAATCTTTTTTTCAGGCATATTTTCTCTTTAAAACAAAATTTATACCCATACCGATTATACTGCCAATCAGTATACCGTAAAAAGTTCTTACCAATGTTATAATTATCGGGGTATGAATATGGAGAAATGAATTAAAAGTAGAAGTGACAGCAACTAATGAAAGGCCATATAAAAAAATATAATTTTCTTTAATAAAAGAAGTCTTATTAAAGAACAGAATAAATAAAAAGGGGTAGAAAAACATTTCTTTAAAACGAGGTCGTACTATTAAACCTGATTCTAAAAAACTTCTAAATTTTAATTCAGCCGTACTTACAAACATATTATAATTTCCCGAGCGGATTAATAACAACAGAATAAAAGCTGCTGATACTGCTATGATAAATAAATCTTTATATCTGATTATTCTGTTTAAAAAATTTTTCTTTATCTCTCCGGGTACTGCAAAGTAAACAGATATAAAAGGTATAAGCAAATTTATTTTTACCAGCGATATAAAAGCAGAATTAATATATGCGGCTTTATTAAATATAACCATAGAAATAAAAATGCCGGATAAAATAATTATACTTAAAAAAAAGAGATAGTTTTTAACAGTTTTGTTATTTTCATATAAGAAGAAAAAAACTTTATGAAGAAAAAAACTTAAAATAAATATTAATATCGAATACAATCCGGAATATCCTGCATAGAAAGCAAAATTTTTTTTAAACGGCTGAAAAAAGAAGACATTGCTTTTTAAATAATTAAACTTAAAAAGTTTAGTATTTAATTCTTTAATCAACGGCAGAAAATCAACAATTTTTTCATATCGGTTCTTTATATCTTTTATAAATACAAATTTAACATTTCTTTCAAATACTGCTCTAAAATTTTCCGCAACAAATCTTTTTTCATTATGCTTTCTAAAATAATGCAGTTTATTATATTTATAAGAAAAATCCAATGTTTTATCTATGCGCAGATAATCAGGAAGCAACATAACATACGAATCTATTGTTCCAAACACAGGATTACTATATAAACGAAAAACTTTCAAATATTTACAAATTAAATCTTCATCAGGCACAGGAAACTTTATATAAAAAGAGTTTAAAACTTTAAAAGATTCATTAAACTTATATATTTTAAAATTATCATCATAAACCACATCGGCTTCCGGCAGACCTTCCAGCGAAAATTTTTCAGGAACAATTAAATAAATTTCCTCTGCTTTTAAATTTTTAAATTTTTTGTTATTATAAATTATCTCATTCAAACCTCGCAACATTACTGCATCATTATAAGAACTCAAAAAATCATTTAGTTTCTGAGGGAATATTACACACGAAGAGACATTATTCTTTTTCAATAACTTTAAATATTCTTCAAAAGTAATTTTTTTATAAAAGTGTGTGTAGTTATATATTAAAGTATTATATTCAACAACATAAGAAAACTTTCTATATTCCTTATCTGTCTTTATTCTAAAATACAGGTGTGTAATTATTCCTGCAACAAATATAACGGACAAAATCCATATTATTTTTTTATACATTTATTATTTACCTATACAAAAATTTGAAAAAATAGAATTAAGCATATCATCTGTTGTAAATTTTCCTATAATACTTTCAAGTTCGTTAAGTGCAAGTCTTATATCTGAAGCGATAAACTCTTCAGGGGCATTTTCATTTATAGAGTTAAGAGTATATTCAAGATATTTTTTGGCTTCTTTTAAAGAAACTTCTGCTCTTATATTTGTTATGATAATATCATCAGTAAAATCTTTCCCTAAAATTTCGTTTTTGATTGCTTTTTCAATAAGATTTAATCCTTTATTTTCGGAAACAGATATATTAATAATATCCGAATGTATTAATTTTTCAATTTTATTTTTATTAAAAATTATCTTTTTATCAATTTTATTAAGGGCATAAATAACAGGGATATTTAGCAGGGATATTTTTTTGACAATATTAATTTCGTCATCAGATATATTTTTAGTAGCATCAAATAACATTATAATTAAATCAGCGGTTTCAATAGCAGATTCGGTTTTTTTCAGAGCCATTTGTTCCAGCATATCGATAGCCTCTTTATATCCGGCAGTATCTATTAATTTAACCGGAATACCGGAAACATCAATCCAATCTTCGATAATATCTCTTGTAGTACCTTCAATATGGCTCACTATTGCTTTATCTTTTTTCAGCAAAGCATTAAACAAACTGGACTTTCCCACATTTGCTTTACCGATAATAACAGCCTTAATACCGTAATTAAATGCTTTACCTGCCCGGGCAGTGGATAAAATTTTATCAATATTATTAATAGTTTCTATAATATCTTTTTTTATATTTGCATAATTAACAAATTCTATATCCTCGTCAGGATGATCTATAGAGACTTCGAGATTAACCAATAATTTTCTTAAAGTCTCAGAGATATTATCGATATATACAGAAATTCTGCCTGATAATTGTGAAAGAGCAACATCAAGGCTTTTATCTGTTTTTGCATTTATAATTTCATTAACAGCTTCAGCCTGAATCAAATCCATTTTATCATTTAAAACAGCTCTCAAAGAAAACTCCCCCGGTGCAGCCAGTCTTGCACCTGCTTCTAATACACGATTCAGAACTTTTTCAGTAACAAGTATCCCGCCGTGACAATTTATTTCCGCAGTATCTTCTCCTGTATAACTTTTAGGCGCGCGTTTAATGATTAGCTGAACTTCATCTATAATATTATTTTCATTATTATATACTGTTCCAATATATATGCCCGGGGCAGAGACATCTCTATTTGTTTTTGAATGAAAAATTTTATTAATTATCTGTAGAGTATTCGTGCCTGATATTCTTATAATACTAACAGCACCTTTTCCGAAAGGTGTAGCTATGGCTGCAATAGTCTCATTTTCTATTTCTGTCATTTTTCTTCAGAAAAATTTTTAATTTTTTATAAACACCATCGCCAAGACTTACAGCAGAGACTTCATCATCTTCCTGAATAATCGTATGAATAATTTTTCTTTCATACGGATTCATCGGCTCAAGAATTTTTGACTGTTTTGTCTTTTTTACTTTAAGAATTAAATTTTTAGCCAATTTTTCAAGTGATTTTTTTCTTTTTTCTCTGTAATTCTGTACATCAAGAATTATCTTATAAGATTTATCTTCCTGACCGTACTTTTTATTAATAATTAAATTTAAAAGGAATTGTAAAGATTCAAGAGTCTTTCCTCTTTTCCCGATAAGTAAAGCCGCATCATTTGAATCAAATTCTATTTCATAAGTGTTATTATCAAAATTTGTAATTTTAACATCTTTAACATCAAACCCGGCAAGTTTTAATAAAGTCTCAAATTCATTTATTATATTTTTTTCTAATTCTTCATATTTCATTGCTCTTATTTTTACAATTGTGTTATTTCCAATACCAAGAAAACCGTTCTTTTTTATACTGGATAAAACCTGAACAATGTCAAAATCTTCCTCACCGGAAAGATTAAGTTCTTGCGCAGCCATAGATATTGCATCTTCTCGAGTTTTTGCTTCTTTTTCCAATACTATCATTTCTTTTTCCCTCCTGCTATATTAGAAGTTCCAAGATTTATCCTTTTGTTAAGATAATATTGCTGAATTATACTCAGAATATTCTGTAATGTCCAATACAATACAAGACCTGAAGGCATATTCCAGAAAATAAACAAGAAGATTAAAGGCATCATATACATCATTGCTTTCTGATTTGTACCTGCACTTGAACTTAACTTCTGCTGTATAATCATAGTTGCACCCATTATTATAGGCAGAGGATTAATTGCTATTCCGCCGAGATGCCCTATGGTATCAGGTAATGCAAGAGACTTAATCCACAAGAAAGATGCCGATCTTAATTCAAGCGAGTATTGAAGCATATCCCATATAGCAAAAAATATAGGAATCTGAAGTATCATTGGCAAACAGCCGCCAAAAGGATTAACCTTGTATTTTTTATACACCTGCATTAATTCTGCATTCATTCGTTTCGGATCATTTTTAAACTGCTCCCTTATTTGATTTATTACTGGCTGAATTTTCTGCATTTTTGCCATTGACTCAAACTGCTTATGCGTCAGCGGGAACAGTATTAATTTGATCAAAAGTGTAAATAACAGAATGGCTATGCCGTAATTATGGAATATTGAATTAAAAAATTTCAGAGTATCAAGAAACCAATTTCCGAATTTACTGAAAAGTTTCCTGAATTTTATGGTTGATTCAAGTATAGAAATTTCCTTATCACCTCTAAAAATATCTCTTGATTTAGGGCCTGCATAAATAATATATTTATAGGTAATCTGTTTTTCTTCTTTTAAAAGTTTATTATTTATTTTACTTGCTATACCTGCAGTAATACGATTTTTATCTGCAAAAAACAATGCTTTGTCAATACGATGTCTTTCTACAGGAATAATAGAAGCAACAAAATAACGATTATTAAATCCTACCCATCTTAAACTTTCGCTTTTTTTAATAAGTATCTTATTTTTATTATCGCCTTTCTTAAAAAGACCGCCTTTAAAGGATACATCTTCTAAAGAACCTTCTTTGTAATAATCAATTTCCAGTTTATCGTATTTATCAATCTTATTTCTGGGACCTAAAGTAGGCTGCCATTTTACTACTATATCATTATACGCTATATCCTGCGGACTTTTCAATGTTATACTTAAATAAAATTTGTATGAATTCGTCAAAAATGTATACTCTTTTATGATTTTGATTCTGTTTACTGTAGTTGTAAATATTACTTTATTTTTAGTTATCCTGTAATTATACTGTCTGGTTTCATTAATCTTAAACAAATTAAGATTATCTTTTAACAGGACTGTACCTAACGGATAATAAAAAGATGTATTTTGATTATAATATAATAACTCTACATTTTTATCATTATCAATATTTTTAAATTTTTTCAGAGTTATATACTTAATTCTTCCGCCGGCTGTACTAAATACATACTTTGCGTTTTTTGTATTAAACACAAAATTCTTCTCAACAGCAGGCTTATTTACACCGGATTTTCCCTTAAGAAACAGCTGCACTGTATTTGTATCAATATTATTATATTTATCTATTGCTTTTACTGCAAAGTAATAAGATGTATTTTCGTCAAGGTCAGTTATTGTATATGAAGTATTTGTAGTCACTATATAAGGAGTAGTAAAATCTGAAATCTTATTATTTTCATTAATGAATATACCATAAGCAACTTTAGACTTATCAGAAGCTTTATTCCATTTTAGAGTTATTTTATTATTTTTTTTATCTGTAATTATTTTTTTTAACCCGGAAAACTGAGGCGGGGTACTATCCGGTGATTTTTGCGGTCTGTTAAAATAATACGACCATATCATTAATATTAAGAAAGAAACAACAAATGCCATTAATGTATTTTTTTTCATTTTAATTCTCCCTGATTATTTTAAAGGATCATATCCGCCCGGATTAAAGGGGTTACATCTTAAAATTCTATAAGCGGATAAGTATGATGCTTTAAACATATTGTATTTTTTAAAAGCCTGTAAAGAATATTCTGAACATGAAGGATAAAATCTGCAGGTATTGGGCAGTACGGGGCTTAAAAACCTTTTATAAAATTTTATAATTAATATAGGTACAAACCGTAATATTTTATCTATTACATAAAATGTCTTTTTTAAAGTATTTGCAAATCTATTAATACTCATCGGAAACAGTTAACTTTTTTCTGCCTTTAGCTCGTCGTCTCTTTAAAACCTTTAACCCGTTTTTACTGGATATTCGCGCTCTAAATCCATGCTTTTTTCTTCTTTTTCTGTTATGCGGTTGATATGTTCTTTTCATCTATATTCTCTCCAATTACATAATTTTGCTAATATAATCAGTAAAATTATATATATATAAAGTAAATTGTCAAGAAATAATTAAAATTTTTTTATTTTCTTCGGGGACGGTGCAAAACTTT
>CAYQNP010000191.1:0-6307 GCA_964418785.1 uncultured Spirochaetia bacterium
ACTGAATCCGATTAAACCGGTAATTAAAAAATTATTAAATCTGTAATCTGTATTCAGATAAAAATACATCCATAATAAATCACCTTTAACAAACTCTTTTGCATAATGAGATACTCCAGGACTTCTGTATCGGTTTATATTCCTATATTCAACATCAACATAACTGTTTTTAAATATTTTTTCCGAAGTTCCTTTTTCCGTGCTTTTACCTTTTTTTCTGCGTGAAAACTGTTCTATAGAATAATAAAGTTTTACTGTATCAAGAAATATTTCACCAGAGCCTGAATCAGAAAATGGATTTGATATAACAAATCTAATACCTTTAATTTTATTACTTAACTTGCCGTCATAAACAGGGGAATCAGGGTCTAAAATAAACTCATCCCTGGAGAAGATAACTTCATGCCAGCTGTTATTCTCAAGTGTGCCTGTAGCTTCATAAGTATATATTTCATTGTCTGAATCAATAAATTGTAATAACAGTACATTCTCGCTTCCATCCCCTCTTACAAAGAAAGAGCCTTTTTTAAACCCTTTAACAGAAATCGCTTCATCAAATTCCCTGTAAATCAATACCTTGCTTCCCCATAATGAATCAGAATCTAAAGAATACTTTAATTTTAATGAAAACTTTCCCTGAAAACTGTCGCGTGTAGAATAAATCTTTAAATCGGATCTGTCATTTAATTCTACCTTATACACTTTAGACGGATTATCATATTCAAAATCCTCAAGTACTTTAACAGACATAACAGTATTATTAGTATCTTCTTTTTGCACATTAGTTTCCTGTGCCTGTACATAATTAAAATTAAAAAACAACAGTAATAATAAAAAAATACTTTTTCTCATAATTATACTCCCTATGAATTAATATTTGTAATCAAAATAAATACCGCTTGTAAAACCAAGTTCAGCATTATTGCTGATATAATTTACACCAACTGAACCGCCGTCCATTACACCTATACTGAAACCGCTTGAGATTCTATACCCGTCATCCTTTATAACACCTACCCCGGCTTTTAATACAGAATATGTTACCATTATGCCGGCTTTGATAAACGGATAACTGTAATTCCCGGATATTATATAATCTTTTAGTGATATATTATTAACAAGATAATCTGCAGATAAAACTACACTTAGCGGATTTAAATTAATTTTATAACTGTTTGCTATTATAAATTTTCGTTCAAATGATTCTGTTAAATTAGTAGTCCATCTCAAATCAGACGATATAATATCTGTAAAAATAAAAGAAATAAAATAATTCTCAACAGGAACCACCAGTAGCGACAGAGTAAAAGAATACCCCATGCCTGAACCGGCATCAGTAGAAATATTTTTTATTTTAAGTGCACCGCCAGGACGAAAGTATTTTACAACTACATGTGAATAAGACACAATAAAATTATCTTCTGAGTAGTCAAAATAATTTATGTCTCCATAGGAATTAAATCTACTCCATAATATGCCTGCAGTTCCATTCTTATTTAACCTGCTCATATAACTGAAATAAAAATTATAAAAATAACTCGGATTATAAAATCGCATATACCCGAAGCTGACAGATGAACCTTCAAGAAATGTTGTAAAAGACGGATTATAATAAACTGCACTTGCTGTTTTATTATAACCGGATTCTGCAGCATACATAGTTGAACCTGACGACAGATTATCTGCAAAACTAATATTACTGTAAATTAAAAATGTAATTAAAATTAAAAAAACTTTTTTCATATTTTCACCTCTTTTTATTTTACCTTACAATTATTATTGGTTTGATTATTTTTGTCTCTTTATTATTTTTATCTGTAATTTTTACAACCACAAAATAAATTCCGTTCCGCAGCTGATTGTCATTGTTGTCCGTGCCTGCCCACTCAAAAACAGCATCACCACCACCGCTGTAATAAAAATCACCGGTATTAATTACTTTAATATTCTCACCGCCTTTATTCGCAATTTTTATTGAAATTTTAGAATCGTTTTCCGGCTGAACTTTTATACGTATACTCTGATTGTCTGTTGTAATTTTATAGGCTGAAAACGATACAGAATTTCCGGAACTGGTATCTGTATCAATATATGCCATATTGTCAAATTTAATATCATCAATATAAATTTTCCCACTTGAACCGCTATTTGTATTTAATAATACAAGTGTATTAAGATTAGAAAAATTAACATTGTTATACATATTTGCAAGAGTATCAATATCAAATTCAAACTTACCCCACTCCGTCGATATTTTTCCAAGACTCAAATTACAACTTTGACCGTTGTAATCTTTTAACTCCATTCTCCAATCATAAGTAGTATTCTCAGCCATTAGATAAAATGATAATTGTTTATACTCATATCCGTTAATGTATGAGTAAACAGCAGGATCAGATGTAAAGACAAAATATATACCGCCGTATGAATCTATTGTGTAGTCCACTCTTACTGCATATCCGCTTCCAGTTGTATGGTCATAGGTGCTGTCAAAATTTTTAGAAATAACCGTTGTTCCTGGAACTGCTTCATCATTATCAGAAAAAATCGCAATCTCTCCTTTACCGTATAATGTGGTCCAGGTATAATCATCAAAATTATCGATTATTATCTGTTCCCCCTTTAATAATGTTACTGAAGACAGAATTAAAATAAACATTACAACTCTTACTCCTTTCATACTATTACTCCTTAAAATTTTATTTTTATAGTGGCGGTGTTATTAATGTTATTTATATTGTATAAATAATTCATTGCATAACCTATATTAAACTTTAGTAATCCTGTTCGTATGTAGAAATTTATCCCTGTAGATAATGCTCTGTTTGAAATATAGCCTGCCTGTAATGAGAAAAATTTGTAAAAACCTAATGATATACCTGTTTTTATATTTAAGTATTCAGTTGATAAGTCAATTTCACTGCCTATATAGTTATTATTAAATATGGAGAAATTAAACATTTTAGCAGAAATATTGGCTCTTACTATAGGATTCATATCATAACTGTATCTGTTGTCAAAAAACTCTTTAAAGCTTAAAACATTTTCAAAGGATAAACCATAATAAATAGAATCTTTATAACTGTACGACACGCCAACATCAAAATTATAATTATTAAGAGTTAGACTGTTTCCTGTAAACAGAGAATCATATTCATTATCGTATGTTAAAGTAAAACTTTCTCCTCCGTATTTAACAACAATTCCGACTCCTATATTATCTAAAATTGTTCGTGAAATTCCTATATTAAATAAATAATTTTTATAGAACATATAATCCAGCATATTAAATGCTACATCTATATTAAAATATTTGCGAAGACTCGTAATTGATATTACTCCGCCTAAATTTTTAATATCGTCTAATTCTTCGAGCAATGAGTTTTTTCGTAATACTGCACTAAAAATTAAAGTATTGTATTTTTTAAATGCACTAAATGAATTATTGATAAAAATTGCCGAAGAAAAATCATCAAGAAGAATATTGCCTGCTGAACTGCTTTTTGACGGATATATAACATTATATGCTTCTAATTTTATGTTAGCTAAAAGTATTATTATTATTATAAAGATAATTTTCCGCATAATATCCTCCATTATTTATTTACAACTGTTACTGTTTTGTAATAAGTATTTTTGTTTTCTACAACTTTTATAATGTAAATACCGCTTTTTACCTTTCTATTATTGTTATCTCTTCCATCCCATGTTGTTTTATCACCTAAAATTCTTACTTCTTTGCCATCAAGAGTATACACTGTTATTTTAACATTAGAATCTGATAATGGAGTGTAGATATTTATATAGTCATTAACTCCGTCGCCATTAGGTGTAAAGACCTCTCTTGAAAGATTTATTTTATTGTTTTTCTGAAATGTATCTTTAAATACAGCATATATACCGGTTGAAAATGTATCTGTTTCAAGATAATAGTTTGATGATAATATATTTACTCTTGATGAAGTTTTAATCCATTCATATCCGTTATAAGTATAAAGCGCATAATCATTATTAAAATTTTCCGGAATAGGCAGCCCAATCTTTACTGATTTTGAAAATATAAAATTTTCAGGCTTAAAACTATAGATATTCCCGTATAAAGTTTTGCTGCCTGTAGAAATGTTTATGGCCTCTATATCTAACTTTACACTGCTGTTATCCTTTAAAGCGTCTTCAGGTATATTTATATATGCTTCACCGGAATATTTCTGAAAAAAATTATTAGAAAAGAAACTTATTTCTCCGGATTGATATAATTTAATAATTAAATCATCACCACTGTTATTACTCCCATTATTATCACCATCAAGACGTGCTTCTATTACAAAATCTACTGCAGGAGAAACACCTGTTGTATCCCAGGTACAGGTGTATACCCCATTGCCTGAAGATAATAACTGAATCTCATTACTGTATCCTGTTGAATGTGAGTTTATTATTATCTTTCCTGTAAATCCGGATATTCTGTTCTGTTCTATAACAGTAAAGTCAATAATGCTGCCTATTTCATATTCATTATCTGTATCATTATTATATGCTGAACTCACTTTAGAAATAACCGCTGTATAATTTGACAATTTTACAATCAGATCAACACCGGAATTATTAACACCATTCGTATCTCCGGACAATCTAACTTCACAGTAATAATTTGTTGCTGTAAGACCTGAAGTATTCCAATTGCCTCTATATTCTCCCCCGGAATAATTAGTTATTGTTATATTAGTTGCAAAATTTTCATTCGTAATTCTCACATAACCTGTTAAATCATTAAAACCATTAGATTCAGTTACTACAAAAGTTACAGATTGTCCTGTAAAATAATTTTCATCCGTATCACTGCTAACAAAAGTATCTATACTTTTCGCACCGACACCTGTGTAAAAATAAGTATCCCAGGTATTCTCTAAAGAACCGTCTGTGTCTTTGGCAATATCATTGGATAAAACAGTATCAATAAAATACTTCCCCGGAACTAGAGGCTTAAAATTAGTCATATAATAACCGTTATTTCCGATTTTTACAGATTTCAGGTTTTGTACTGTTTTATTATGTGTTAATGAATTTGAAATTATAACATACCCTGAACAGCCGTATACATTAGAACGCTCAATAACCGATATCAAGATGTCATCATTTACATTTGCAAAATGGTTAGTAGAAGAACGGGTAATATTAGAAAAAGATACTTCTGAAATTTCGACACCTCTGACAATCATTAAATCGTCCATTCGCCAACCTGAAGTCTGTGAAGTAACTGTTTTAAAAATCAGAGTTTTAATTTTATCCCAGGAAAATCCTGCTTGCTGGTTTGTAAAATCTTTAATTGGAATAAGAAACCTATTAAAACTTGAATTAGTAACAGCATTAGAACCGGGATTATAAATATTATAATTTTTAAAATCAACTTCTGCTCTATTTGCATAGTTCGGGGCATCAAGTTCAACAATATCTAACTTAAAAGGTCCGGAAGGATTATCATGATTTCGCATATACCACATAATAGCGTAATTATTATACCTGTCATTAAAATCAAGATAATGTCCCGAATTACTTATAACCGTATAGTAATAATAGTAAAAACCCGAATTGGTATTTGAAAAAACAGAAGCCATACCACCGCTACCGGACATAGCAGCCCATGCAGTCTCACCAACCCATCTATTGCCGGATACAACAGAAGCATAACAATATTCGCCGAGTGCATTTTGTGTAACTGTGCCATTTTCAAAATCATCAGTTAAAACATTGGTAAAAGAAACACTATAAATATTATTTTTCAGCAACACTAATATGATTAAAAAAAACAAAACTTTCTTTTTCACTGCTACCACCTCTCTTTTACTTTTACCTTATCTATTTGTTCATTCATTGAATAATCTAATATTTAAAAATCAAATGTCAAGTTTTTTTTGATTTTTTTTATTTGTTTTCCGGCACTTATTATATAGTATGCATGATTATTGCCCTGCTGTATTTTACCGCATATACAAAAGATTCTTCACACTCGCTTTGCTCGGTTCGGAATGACATGGCGAGGGGCAGGCTCTTTTCGGAATGACAGTACTTTCCATTTGTCATTTCACTTTCACACTTTGTCATTTCGGGTTTCTCTCTCTTGTCATTTCGACCAACGGGAGAAATCTTACCCTGTTCAATTTGACTGAAAGATTTATCACACTCGTCCTGCTTCACCGGACTCGGTTCGGAATGACAGTGTGATGAATGATATTCTCCCCTGCACAATACATAATATCTTCCTCCGTCCCCACATTTTGCACCGTCCCCTTCAGAGTCGCTCTACTTT
>CAYQNP010000192.1:0-19462 GCA_964418785.1 uncultured Spirochaetia bacterium
ATCATTTTTTTAAAAGCGCGCAAACCGGAATTTAAATCTGTAATCTTTTCTCCGGTAATAAATTCGGCTAATTTTTTTATTAAAAATTTTACAGGTTTTCTCAGTATTTTTACAGTTCCGGCTTCAGTTTTTCTGGCTCCTATAACTAAATCGCAATTTTTAAGTTCTTTTAATAAGTCCGGAATTGCATTTACAGGATATGTTGAGTCGCCATCTATCATAACAATAGCGTCATATTTAGCATTTAATATCCCGGTTTTTCGTGCAGCCCCCACTCCTTTATTATACGGATGCGATATTAATTTTACTTTTAGACTTTCTGCAATTATTTTTGTATTATCGGTTGAAGCATCATCTACAATTATTATTTCGTATTTGTAGTTTGTATTTTTCAAGACTTTATTGATATCAAGAACAATATTTTTTATGCTTTTTTCTTCATTGTATACTGGTATTATAATACTAACATTCATAATGTTGCTCCTATGCTGTTATTATTTTAAATTTAATTATATTTATAGTAAAGTCAAGATATTTAAATTTTGAATATGTGCATTTTTTAATATTTGAGTTTGTCGTTCAGGAGTTCTAATTTAAAACAAAATTATTCTTTCGAGTAAGGTGTTTTCGATGTTGGTAATCCGTATGTAGTTAGATGAATAGGATTGTCTGTATAAGTTTCATACCCGTACTTTTTTAATATTTTTTCTACTGTTGTATATGTTTGTTTGCCATCTCTATAATGATAAGATGCGATTGCCAAATGCACATTAAATTTTTTTAGTGTATTTTTAGCACCTTTAAGAGCCTCGATTTCCGCACCTTCAACATCCATAGCTATATAGTTTAATCTTGTTATATTGTATTTTTGTATTAGTGTGTCAATAGTTATATTTTGCAAGATCAAACTTTCCGCATTTTTTTCTGCAGAAGAAGTAGCAATGCTGAATCCTTTTTTTCTTGTTTGTTCATTTATGGGGAGTTTTATATTGTTAGTGTTATCCCATAGCCCTCTATTTATGACTATTACATTATTAATTTTTAGCCTTTTTAATCTGTTTTTTAATATAGAGCAAATTTTAGGATTTGCTTCTATAGCAAATACTTTCCCTGATTTTCCTACTAATCGGGATAGTAAAATAGTAAAGTTTCCTGTATATGCACCACCTTCTATTACTATATCTCCTTCTTGAGGTATATATTCTTTTAAGTAACCAGAGTAACTGGAGTTAAAGTAAAAGAAGAATTTAATCGGTACATGTAAAAAAAAGAAGTTATATATAATAGTATCCATATGTAATAAATTTATTAAATTATAAGTGTACTTGAGAAAAAAAGTTAGAGAGTTTTTTAATAATTTCATAATTTTAATTCCTGTAATTAGTATATGTAATATTAATGTCTTTTACTGCATTGTCAATAAAAAATTTTAAATTTAGCTTCTGATAAATTTTTTAAAATTTCTTGACAATCGTTATTTATAATATATACTTTATATAATTTAATGAAAACTACAAAAAAAGAAATTAGTTTGTTAAGCATATCTGTACTACTTATTATTGCAAACATAATAGTATTTCTTAATAATGAATATGTAAAGTATATAAATAAATTTGCTTATATATTATTTATATCGTTTAGTGTACTATATTTATATTTAATTTTAAAAAAAGGTTATAAATTAAAGACACTTTTAATTATAGGGGTTGGCTTATTAATTTTCCTGAAAATTATTACATTTTATTCCGTTGTTGAGATAAATGGAGATAATATAAATTATATATTAGAAGGAAAATCTATAGCCCGGGATGGCATTCCTAAATTATTATATCTACCGGATGAAAAGGTGGAAACTTCTTTGTATAACATCGGAATGCCGATTCTTTTTTCATTATTGTTTAAAATTACAGGAGGTGTTTTCTATCCTGTTTTGTTTAAAATGATACCGTTTATTTTCTCTATTTTTATTTTTTTATTATTATATTATTTATTTTCGTTGTATCTTGATAAATCATATGCTCTTGCTGTAAGTTTTATTGCGTCTTTAAATGAGCAGATAGTTCATTTTTCATCTTTGTTATTAACAGAAATTCCTTTTTTGTTTTTTATATTGTTCACGATGTATTTGTCTACATTAAAATTTAAAGAAAATTGGAAAAGCGTTTTACTGTGGATACTCATTGGCGCAACTTTATTTTTTTCTGCTATGATAAGAAATGCGGGTCTATTATTTGTTGTTGTTTTTCCATTTGTTTTTATTGATTTAAAAAATAAGAAGTTTTTAAAGTCAGTAATTATTGCATTAGTATCTTTCTCGCTTGTAATTTTGTGGATATATGGCAAAAGTTTTTTTAAAAATAAGTATAGTAGAATAGAATCTCAGTCAGCATCAGCGTCTGGTTATAATGAAAGTCACGGGTTTATATACAAGACTTTTAATAAAATAATAAATACACGAGACAGATATATTCCTAATTTGATTTCTTCTTTAAACATAATGGGGCAAAAACTTATTGGTGATCCTGATAATGTTATGCATGCTAATTTTTTTGCTATTTTATTTGCTTTGGTTATATTGTTGGGCATTATTTATGATATACTTAAAGGGAAATATTTATTTGCTTCTTTTTTATTGTCTCAAATAATTACTTTAATTATTATATTTCCTGCTGCTGAATATGTAGTGCTTTCGAGATATTATTTTGCTACAATACCTTTCCTGTATTATTATTTTTATATAGGGATGAGTTTTTTAATTCTTTATTTGCGGAGAAAAAGTATAATTCAAAATAATCTGTTTACGGAGAAAAAACTTTTATTACTTTTATTTTCTATATTCTTTATTGTTAATTTGAGAAATATTCCAAAAGAAATGCTTATAGCAAAACAGGGATATCCGCCTGTAATAAAAAATTATGTATCATTAGCTGAGTGGGTTAAAAATCGAATTAAAGACAAAGTCATTGTTGGATCTCGTAAATCTCAATTTTTTTATTTGTTTTCTGAAAAGAAGGGAGTGCATTATTATAATCAAGTTAATGGAAAGTTTACTCGTTTGTCTCCATGGTCGCAAGAACTTGAAGATGCTACTTTAAAAATGTACAAAGAAATTGGGGTTGATTATATTGTACTTGATTCCTTCTCTTCAGACCCTTATGTTAAATTGCTGCCAATTATTCAGCATCACCCTGATTTGTTTGAAGTTTATTATTTCCCAAAACAGTTTAATATTCCGGAAGGCTATATTAAGAATATGAATGATTTATTTGCTTTTATAAATAATTACTACAGAAAAACAGGTAGGATATTTGTCCCTACAGTTCTTCTTAAAATAAATAAGGATAGATTATAAAAGAAATTATATATGCGCAGTATGCGCAGGGACGGTGCAAAACTCTATATACTTTGTTAGGCAAATATTTATTTTAAATACAATCTTATATTTGATGTTGCTTAAAAAAGTATAATTTCAGTATTTACTTGTAAAGAGAATAGTGCAGGGCGGCATAATGAGGGTGCTTATTTTTATATTGGAAAATGTATTCTATTGGCTCATCGACAAATTTTTTTTATTATAAACTTGACGAAATAATTTCTTTTTATATCATATCTATTATGAATAAATTACTTATCGTGATTGTATCTGTTTTCGTCTTATTCTTTAACTGCGGGAAAAAGAGTAAAAAGATTGAATTATATAATGAGGAAAATAGTTCTATTAACAGAGAAATAATGCCTGAAAATTCTGCAAATAAGTCTAATGAAAAATTATCTCCTGAAACATTTTTTAAGATTAGCATAGAAATAAATAAACTTACAAAAGAATATAATAAGAAGTTAGAGAATTTACCTGAAACTCAAATTAATACATTGCTAAAGAAACTTGACTCAGACATACAAAATATTTATTTAAAATTCAATACAAGTGAAAGTGAATTTAATAATTACAGTTTGCATAATTATAAAGAACTGGATGAATATTTGCGAAATCATCCGGAAATAGATAAGGAAATGAGACAATAATGAATAAAGTTCTTACCTATATAATAGGATTTGTAATATTAATAATACCTCTCGGTATAGCAGCCATATTGCATGAAATAGCGCATGGATATGCAGCGTATTTATTAGGAGACAGGACAGCTAAAGAAGCAGGAAGACTCACATTAAATCCTTTTAAGCATATTGACCTATTCGGCACAATAATATTTCCTGTTTTATTGCGTTTAGCAGGTTTTTTGCCGATAATTTTATTTAAACCTGTTCCCATTGATCCGTCAAATTTCAAGGAACCTGTAAAAGACAGTATGAAGGTTGCATTAGCAGGGCCTCTCACCAATTTTTTACTGGCTTTTTTGACAATTTTATTAACCAGGCTGTTTATTAATATTGAAAGTGTGCATAATTCAACCTTTTATGCTGTATATTATAATTTTTTTGCTGAGCCGTTTATAATAATAAATTTAATATTAGGGATATTTAATTTAATACCATTCCCTCCGCTTGACGGGCATTGGATTTTGTACGGCTTTCTCTCTCCTAAATATCGTTTTTATTTCCGTAAATATAAAACTTATCTTTCTATTTTTTTCCTTTTTCTCCTCTTAACAGGAAAAATAAATCTATTTTTACGGGAAATATTACAGTTTTTCTACAAAATCTTAAATTTTCTTTTATATCTGTAATAAAAAAATAAAAAAAAATTTGACATTCGGTTTCTTTATATTATAATGTGCTTGTTGTTATGATTGATAGATACAGTGTAAAAGAGATAAGTACAATATTTTCTGACGAGACTAAGTTTTCCCATTTTCTGGAAATAGAGATACTTTTAATAGAGGCTCTTGAAAAAATAAAGGTTGTGCCGACTGGAGTTGCTGACAGAATTAGAAAAAAGGCAAAATTTTCAGTTAATAAGATTAATGAAATTGAAAAAAAAACGCATCATGATGTAGTTTCATTTGTTTTAAATGTGTCTGAAAGTATAGGAAAGGATGCGCAATATATTCATTGGGGAATAACTTCATCAGATTTACTTGATACAACTTTAAGCTGGCAGATAAAGGACAGTCTTGCTATTTTATATGATGAATTAAAGAAGTTATTAAAAGCAGCAAGGAAGCAGGCTTTAAAATATAAGGATACAGTATCTATAGGCCGCTCCCATGGAGTTCATGCTGAACCGTACAGTTTCGGACTAAAATTTGCTTTATTGTATGATGAGATAAACAGAGCATACAAACATCTTAAGAGCATAGAGCCTGAAGTATGCAGAGGCAAAATTTCCGGTGCAGTAGGTACTTTTGCTCATTTCCCGCCTTCTGTAGAAAAATATATTTGTAATAAATTAAAATTAACGCCTGCTCCTATTTCTACGCAGATTGTCTCAAGAGACGGATATGCATATTTGCTTACAGCATTATCTGTTCTGGCTTCTGTATACGAAAGATTTGCCGTAGAAGTAAGACATCTGCACAGGACAGAAGTAAAGGAGGCTGAAGAGCCTTTTGCTAAGGGACAGAAAGGCTCATCTGCAATGCCGCATAAAAAGAATCCTATTATATGTGAAAGGATTGCCGGCTTTTCAAGATTATTGCGCGGCTATGCAGTTACTGCAATGGAAAATATCGCTTTATGGCATGAAAGAGATATATCCCATTCTTCTACTGAACGGGTTATTATTCCGGATGCTTTTCATATTATTGTTTATGCTACAAGAAAAATGATAAATATTGTAGAAAATATAGTTGTATATCCGGAAAATATGCTTAGAAATCTCGAATTATCCGGCGGTATAATATATTCCCAGAAACTGCTTCTTGCATTAATGATGAACGGAATGAAACGACCGGATGCCTATGATCTTGTTCAGAAGATTGCTTTTGATTCTGTTTCCGAAAAAAAGACTTTTATTGATACTGCTTCTAATAATGAAATTGTAAATAAATACATTTCCCGTAAAGAACTGGAAAAAATATTTAAGCCGGAAAATTATATAAAAAATGTTGACAAGATTTATAAAAAAGTCGGAATATTATAAGGGGATTTATTTTAAATGATAGCTCGCATAGAGATTAAAAATAAAGCAGGAATAAAAACACCTGAAGAGGTTAAATTAATTCATAATCTCCCGCATCTTAATCTTAAAAATAAACCGAAAAATATTCAGGTTAAATATGTATATTTTATAGAAGGAAATCTTTCAAATAATAATATTTATGACATTGCAAGAAAACTGTTGGTAGATGTTGTTGCTCAGGATTTCTTTATTTATGAAGGGTTTCATAATGAATATGAAGATGATGAATTACTGGTATCATATAAAGAAGGGGTAATGGACCCTGTTGCTATTTCTGTTAAAAGAGCTGTTATTGAATTGGGGTTTGATGTTAAATATGTAAGAACAGCGAAATTTTATAAACTTGAAGGTTTGTCTGCTGATGAAGTTGATTATATCGGAAGGAAACTTATATATAATCCTTTAATAGAAAAAAGTATTAATATAGTAAATGTTAAGTCTCTCGGAGAATTTGAAAAATCTGATTATGTATTTAAAAAAATAGAGATTGATTTATTAAATGCAGATGATGACAAACTTATAAAGATAAGCAAAGATAATACTCTCTCTTTAACTCTTGAAGAGATGAGAACAATAAAAGAGTATTTTAGCAGGAAAGGGCGGAATCCTACGGATTGTGAACTTGAGACAATAGCCCAGACATGGTCCGAGCATTGTAAACATAAAACTTTTAGAGGGAACATAAGTTATAAAGAGATAGATGAAGAAGGAAATACTATTAAAGAAGTTGAGATAAAAGATTTACTGAAGCAGACAATAGTTAAAGCTACAGAAGATATAGCACATAAAAAATGTGTATCTGTTTTTGCAGATAATGCAGGAATCGTGAAATTTACAGAAGATAAGAATATAAGTTTTAAAGTGGAGACACACAATCATCCGTCGTCATTAGAGCCTTTCGGCGGAGCTGCAACCGGCATAGGCGGAGTTATTAGGGATATATTGGGAGTAGGAAACGGCGGTTATCCTATAGCAAACCTGGATGTTTTCTGTTTTGCCGAGCCTGATATTCCTTATGAAGAACTTCCTGAGGGTGTTCTGCATCCTAACCGAATTATGCACGGAGTTGTATCCGGTGTAAAAGATTACGGTAATAAGATGGGTATTCCTACAGTTGCCGGTGCTGTGTTATTTGATAAAAGATATATAGGTAATCCTCTTGTATATGCAGGAACACTCGGAATAATGGATGACAAAGACAGTTTTAAAGAAGTACATACCGGAGAAGTAATAATTGTTCTTGGCGGGAAAACAGGAAAGGATGGAATTCACGGCGCAACTTTCTCATCTGTTGAGTTAGATACTTCTTCCTCTGATGAATCTTCTTCGAGCGTTCAGATAGGAAATCCTATAGAAGAAAAAAAAGTTACATCTGCTCTGATGCGTGCATTAAAGGAAAATTTGTATACAGCAATAACAGATTGCGGGGCAGGCGGATTATCCAGTGCTGTAGGAGAACTTACTGAAGAACACGGCTGCGAAGTATATCTTGAAAAAGTACCTTTGAAATACAACGGACTTTCATATACTGAAATATGGATATCCGAGTCTCAGGAACGAATGGTTATTATAACAGAAGAAGATAAAATCGGCAGATTAAAAGAGATTTTTGAAGAAGAAGAGGTTGATTGGGCTGTTATAGGCAGGGTAACTGATACTCATAGGTTAAGACTTTTCTATAAAGATAATGAAGTATGTAATCTTGATATGGAATTTTTGCATAATGGTGTGCCGAAGTTAAGTAAAAAGGCAGTCTGGATTAATAAAAAATATACAAATGATAAAATTGTGGATAAAGAGAATTATAATGAAGATTTAATCAGATTAATTTCTACATATAATATAGGTTCAAAAGAATGGATTATAAATCAGTATGATCACGAGGTTCAGGGAGGTTCTGTAGTAAAGCCTTTGATGGGTATGCGCCGCTCTCCGGAAGATTGTTCTGTAATTAAGCCTATACTCGGTAATAAAAAAGGAGTTATTATAGGAACAGGTATTAATCCGTATTATTCAGATGTTGATCCATACTGGATGGCAGGAGCTGTTATTGACGAAGCTATACGAAATATAATCTCAATGGGCGGTGATCCGGATAATATTTTTATTCTTGATAATTTTGCATGGGGTTCTCCTGATAAACCTGAAAACCTCGCCGGACTTGTTCGTGCTTCTCAGGCTTGTTATGATTTTAGTGTTAAATTTAAAACACCTTTTATCTCCGGGAAAGACAGCCTTTATAATGAATACAGTATTGGAGACAAAAGTATTGTTATCCCCGGAACTTTGCTTATCTCAGGTATGGGAATTATCGATAATATCGAATCAGTAATACCATCAAGTTTTAAAAACAGAAACAGTTTAATTTATCTCGTTGGTATAACAAAAGATGAACTCGGAATGAGTGAATTTGTAAGGATTAATAATATTAAGAACTATGATATTCCTGAACTTGATACAGATAATGCGGTTAATATTTATAAAACATTGAGCAGTGTTATGAATAAAGGACTTGTTGTATCTGCACACGATATATCCGAAGGCGGTATGGCTGTTGCTGTCTCAGAAATGAGTTTTTTTAATAACATAGGATTTAATATAGACATAGAGCCTATTGCAGATATAAGTATAACTTCATTATTGTTTTCAGAGTCATTAAGCAGATTTATAGTAGAAGTAAAAGAAGATAATCGAAAAGAGTTTGAAAGTCGGATGAATAATGTTCCTTTTACTTTATTGGGTAGAACATCGGAAGACAGCAAAGGTGTTTTTAAATATGGCAATAAAGAGTTAATTAATTTAAGTATAGATGAACTTTATAAAAAATGGGTAGGGGTATTTAATAAATTATGAAACCAAAAGTATTGATTCTGCGAGCAGCCGGAACAAATTGTGATGTTGAAACAGGATACGCCTTTGAGTCTGCAGGAGCAACTGCAGATATTCAGCATCTAAATCATATGAAAGAAAAGAAGAATCTTATCAATGATTATAAGATTATATGTATACCGGGCGGATTTACTTATGGTGATGATATTGCTGCCGGAACAATATTTTCAATGCAGATAAATCTGTTTTTAAAAGACGAGTTTCAAAATTTTGTAGAAAAAGGCGGATTAATAATAGGTATTTGTAACGGATTTCAGGTACTTGTAAAAAGCGGAATGCTTCCTGATTTTGATTTTCAGCAGAAAGTCTCTCTTGTTTTTAACGACTCCGGCAATTTTGAAGACAGATGGGTTTTCCTTAAAGTTGAAAATAAAGATAATCTTTTCTTTGCAAATTTGCCGGATAGGATTATGCTTCCTGTTGCTCATGCAGAAGGTAAATTTGTAGGAGACAGAGAGATAATTGAAAGTATTGAGAATAATAAACAGGTAGTTTTGCGCTATATAACACCTGAAGGAGGGAAACCTGATTATCCGTTTAATCCCAATGGTTCTGTTAATGATATAGCAGGAATTACGGATAAGACCGGCAGGGTTTTCGGTTTGATGCCGCATCCTGAGAGATTTATGTTTAAAGAACAGTCTCCTGAGTGGCTTGCCGGAAATGATGAAATTATTCCGTTTGGAATGAAAATTTTTGAGAATGCTGTAAATTATTTTAAGTGAAAAAATTATGATAGAAAAAAAAGAGAATTGCGGTTTATTCGGAGTATATAATGCAGCCGATGCAAGTGAATTAACTTTTCTCGGGTTATATGCACTTCAGCATAGAGGAGAGGAGTCTTGCGGAATTACAACTTTTGACGGTAAAGAGTTTTATACGCATAAAGGGATGGGATTGGTTAGTGATGTTTTTAATGCTGATATTTTAAAAAATTTATACGGGAAACAGGCAATAGGGCATGTCAGGTATTCGACGACCGGTTCGTCTATAGAGAGAAATGTTCAACCGCTTTTTATAACTTCACAGAAAAAAGGCGGACTTTCACTCGCACATAACGGTAATTTAATAAATACAGTTGAATTACGGGAAATGCTTGAAAATAAAGGTACAATATTTTATACGACTTCAGATTCTGAAATCATACTGCATTTAATGATGCAGTCTAAAAAAGATACATTACTGGATATGCTTCTTGCAGCAGTAAAAAAAATACGAGGAGCATTTTCTCTTGTTTTAATGGATAAAGATTCTATAGTCGGGGTGCGTGATCCTAATGGATTCAGACCGCTTGCTATAGGGAAAAAAGGCGATTCGTATTTTCTGGCTTCTGAAACCTGTGCTTTTGATATTGTAGAAGCATCATTTGTTCGAGAAGTAGAGCCGGGAGAAATAGTTATTATTAATGAAAACGGGATTAATTCATACAGATGGACAGAAAAACGAAAAAAATTTAGTTTTTGCGCTTTTGAATTTATATATTTTGCCCGTCCTGACTCTTATATTTTTGGAGAAAATGTACATACTGTAAGAGAAGAGATGGGCAGACAGCTTGCAAGAGAAGCGCCTGCTGATGCAGATATTGTAATTGGTATGCCGGATTCCGGTACTTCTGCTGCCCTGGGTTTTTCTAAAGAATCTGGTATCCCTATTGAGCTTGGTATTATCAGAAACCATTATGTTGGCAGAACTTTTATTCAGCCGTACCAGAATTTAAGAGAAAAAAGTACTAAACTTAAATTTAATTTGATTAAAAGTGTTATTAATGGAAAAAGAATAGTAGTTGTAGATGATTCTATTGTTCGGGGAACTACTGCAAGAACTCGAGTCAGATTTTTTAAGGAAGCAGGTGCTAAAGAGGTCCATATTAGAATTTCGTCGCCACCTACTAAATTTGGATGCTATTACGGAATTGATTTTCCGGATGAAGGAAAACTTATTGCTCACAATATGAATGTAAAAGAGATTGAAAAATTTCTTGAAGTTGAGTCATTGGCTTATTTAAGTATTGACGGCTTATTTAAAGTTTTAAAATACCCGAAAAATCATTATTGTGTAGCATGCTGGAGTGGCGAATATCCTCTAAAAATTAAAAGTAAAATAAAAGATAAGCATTTATTGGAGAAATAAGTATATATGGCTGTTTCATATAAGAAAGCAGGGGTAGATGTAGAGAAAGCTGAAAAGTTTGTGTCAAACATAAAAAAATTTTTATCAACCGATTCAAAAGCATTTAGCGGAGTTTTTCCCTTAAAGAAATTTTTATCAAATAAAAATAATCCGATGCTGGTTTCTTCAAGCGATGGAGTCGGTACTAAACTTCTGCTTGCACAAAAATTCGGTATTCATAATACAGTGGGTATTGATCTTGTTGCAATGAATGTAAATGACTTGATTTGTCTGGGAGCGAAGCCGTTATTTTTTCTTGATTATATAGCCTGCGGAAAATTAAATAATTCTGTTCTTGAAAAAGTTATGGAAGGTATTTATAACGGCGTAAAGCAGAGTGATTCTGTACTCGTAGGAGGCGAAACAGCAGAGATGCCGGATATGTATAAAAAGGACGAGTATGATCTCGCTGGATTTTCTGTTGGAATAGTTGATAAAAGCAGAGTGATTACAGGTAAAAAAATAAAAGCTGGTGATGTGGTTATTGGTATTGCTTCAAGCGGTATTCATTCAAACGGTTATTCGCTGGTAAGAAAAATATTTAAGTCTGAGAAGGATTTAAATAGGTATAAAAAAGAATTATTGGAGCCTACACGAATCTATGTTAAACCTGTTTTAAAAATTTTAGATAAATTCGGAAAACAGATTCACGGGATTGCACACATAACAGGCGGTGCCTGGTTCATTAAAGCGGTAAAAGTTTTGCCCCAGGAACTCGGTTTTTATATAAAAAGAGAAAGTTGGATTGTTCCTGAAATATTTAATGTTATGCAGAAAAAAGGGAAATTGTCATTTAAAGAAATGTATTCTACTTTTAATATGGGGATAGGAATGATTCTAATTGTTTCGAAAACTTATGCGGATAATATATTAAAACTTGCCGGTAAATTTGAAAAAAGCTACATTATAGGCGAAGTTGTTAAGAGCAAAGAAAAAATAAAGTTTGTATAAAAATATTCTCTTTAATATAATATAAGGAGGAAATATGGGGAAAATAATAATAATAATGGGTTCAAAAGGAGATATGGAACATTGCACGAACATAGCAACTGTACTTGATAAATTTGATGTAAAATATGAGATGCGGATAGCATCAGCACATAAAGTTCCAATGAAAGTTTTAGACATAATAAAAGAGAATGAGAATGATGAGACAGTATTTATTACAGTTGCAGGGAGGAGTAATGCGTTAAGCGGATTTGTAGATGCGAACACCACAAAGCCTGTAATAGCCTCTCCGCCGTATAGCGGAAAATTTAATGGTGCTGATATTTTTTCAAGTCTCAGGATGCCTTCAGGAGTTGCACCTGTAATTGTGCTTGAACCTGAGCAGGCTGCTCTTGCTGCTGTAAAAATATTAGCTTTAAATGATTCGGAACTTCAGATGAAAATAGTTTCTTATCAGGAAGAGAACAGAAAAAAGTTAGAAGAAGCAGATCAGGAGGTTAGAAATGGGTAGTGTTAAGGATTTAAAAGTTATAGAAGAACCAGAATTAAATAAACCCGGACTCGGTTATTTTATTTTTTCCGACAGATATTCTGTTTTTGATTGGGGCGAAATGCCGGATAACATAAAAGATAAGGGTACTGCAATATGTATGGCTACAGCTTATTATTTTGAAAAACTTGAAAGCATGGGAATAAAAACACATTATCTCGGGTTAGTCGAAGATGGTGAAATAAAAAAGTTAAATGAGTTAAATACCCCTCAAAATACAATGGCTTTTAAGATGGTAAGAGTTGTTAAACCTGAAATAACAGATAACGGTTATGATTATTCTGTTTACAAAAACGAAAAATCTAATTTTTTAATTCCTCTTGAAGTTATATATCGAAATTCTTTACCTGCCGGCTCTTCTGTTTTTAAAAGATTAAAAAATAATAGTTTAAAATTGGAAGATATAGGATTAACAGAGATGCCTGAACCGGGGCAGGTGCTTGAAAAAACAATTTTTGATGTGTCTACTAAATTGGAGACTACCGACAGATATATATCCTGGCAAGAGGCAAAAGAAATTTGTAATTTGACAGATGATGAACTGGATAATTTGAAAAATATTACAAAAAGAGTTGCTGATTTAATAACAGAAGAGACAAAAAAAATCGGACTTGTTAATGAAGACGGAAAGATTGAGTTCGGTTTTAATGAAAACAGAGAACCAATTATTGTTGATGCACTCGGTACTCTGGATGAATGCAGATTTACTTATAACGGCAAACCTGTAAGCAAAGAGATTGCACGAATATATTATAGAGATACTGAATGGCATAAAGAAGTAGAACAGGCAAAAAAACAGGATAAAATAAACTGGAAAAGTCTTGTTAAATCAAGGCCTGAACCTTTACCGCCGGAATTTGCAGAATCTATTTCTGCTGTTTATAAGGCTTATGTTAATGAAATTACAGGGAAAAAATGGTTCGATGTGCCTTCGATTAATGAGATACTTGATAAAATGTAAATTTAATATTCCATTAAACAATCGGATACAGAACTGTTCTTTAATAGATTGTACCTGAGACTTTTTTTATCTCCTGCTGAAATTCGTACTTTTATATTGTATTCTTTTAAATTCTTTACTATTTTTTCTATGTACTCCAATTCTTCTGTACCTAAACTTTCGAGTGCTATTAAATTTAAAATCACTTTCTTTATTCCTTCCGGTACACGATTAACTATTTCATTTATGAGTATATCTTCATCGCCTTTTTCAATGGTTCCTTTTAATATTACATTTAAAATATCGTCTGTCTTAACAACTTTGTATTTTAATGCCATATCGGATTTACTTTTTAAGTTGTTTGTACTGTAAGTTTGATTCACTCTCTTTATTAATTCACTAACATCAAATGGTTTTGCAAGATAGTTCTTTATGCCTAATTTTAAAAGCTGTATTATTGTCTCTTTTTTTGTATTGCCGGAGAGAATTAATATAGGAATGTTTTTTGTTATTGATGATTCTTTCAATCGTTCGCAGGTTTTAACACCATCCATACGGGGAAGTATTAAGTCTAATATTATTAAACCGGGATTCTCCTCTTTTGCTTTATATACGGCACTATATCCGTTATCCGCTTTTATGATATTATAATTATATTGTGATAATGTTTCATCAATTAATTCAACTATATTTGGGTCATCATCTGCAACTAAAATTTTTCGTGTATCCATAATTGAATACCTCCTTTTTCATTCTACTATAATATATAGCAATAAGTGTGCCATTATTTTATAAATTTTCGGATAAGAATAGTAAAAATATACCTGTTTATTCGTTTATTTTATAAAAAACAGTGCAAAAATATGCGTATCGGGTAGATTTTAACCTGTATGACTAAAACTTACTCAAATACATAATATTTAATTATAAAAAAATTGACTTTTATTATTTAATATGTAATATTTATGTAATGAGAAAAAATATAGTAGTTATTTTTTTATTATTTATTTTAAAAGGATTACTTTTAGGAGAGAATAATTCTGCACTTCACAAACAGGTTGTAGGTTCGTTTTCCGGGGATTTGAAAAAGATTACAGATGGAGTTAAAGGAAGAGGAAATTACGCATTTATTAAGACTCCGAAAAATAAATTTTTTATAATAGTATTGGGCAGGGCAAGTTATATTAACAAAATAAATATATATTGGATTAAAGGATATGAACCGTTAAAATATAAAGTAGAGTATAGTAAAAGTCTGTTTGACTGGGAAAAAGCAGGAATTTTTAAAGTTGGCAAAAATGAACATAACGGCATTATTGTTGATTCTGTAAAAACAAAGAATATAACGGCTTTTTTTATTAAGATAACAATTCTTGAATCAAAGAATAGAGAAGTTAGGGTTAGTGAAGTTGAATTATTAAAAGCAGCAAATATTAAGTTTTCTATTAAGAATGTTAGAATTGAGAGTGTAAAAGAACATTCTGCAACTGTAAGTTTTGATACAACAATTCCGACATCCGGATATGTTCGAGTAGGAGAAAGTAAGGGCGGTATGAATGTTAATGCAGGTGTGGAGATGGATTTATTAAAACATCATAAAATAAGTATACCTAAACTTTTAAAGGGTACGAGATATTACTTTCAGCCTATGGCGATAGATGCTAACGGCAAAGTAGTGGCAGGAAAGATTTTTAGTTTTAAGACTAAAGGAATACCTCTTCCCAGATTTACAGATTTTTCATTATCTGCTGAAATGTATGCCTGCAAAATTATGTTAAAAATGAATGTTAAATGTTCTTATAAAGTTTCAGTCGGGAAATCAAAGGAGTCTTTAAAAGAAATTTTCAATAAAGATGTATTGTCTGATAAATTGAAATTTAAAATTCTAAATCTTGTACCTGATACATTGTTTTATGTAAAAATTACAGCAGTTGATAAATTTAAAAATACAAAAGAAAAATTACTTGAATTCAGGACAAAAGAACACAATATTGCTTTAAACAAACGCGTGTTCGGTACATTTATGTTTTCTTACAGGGATAAGTATACTTTCAATTTTGCGAATTTAAAAAAAGTGACAGACGGGCATATGGGAGTTAATGGAATCGCTGTTTCTGATGATGTTTCAAAAAATCCACAGAAAATAATGGTTGATCTTGGAAAATTATATAATTTAAGTAAGATTAAGATTATCTGGAGAAGTATTGCTTATCCGGAAAAATTTATTGTTAGTGCCGGTGCTGCTGTTAAGAGTGTTAAAATTTTAAAAAAATTTGAAGATGTTCAGAAACAGAGTGATAAGATTTTATCAAATGGTGAATCCGGATTGATTTTAAGACAAACAACGGTTTTATGTAATAAGATAACTGCAAGGTATATATTTGTTGAAGTTCCTAAATTAACAAAAGTTAAAAGTGATTTGCCGTTTAAACCGGGAAATAAACTTGCTCTTGCTGAGATTAAGGTTTTTAAATATGAGAAACACGATAAAATAAATTATCTGGTGAAAGAGATTAATTAATTCGTATATTCTGCTATCTTTATATGAAAAAATATATATGTACATAATTTTTTACATACATTGTTGTAGAAAAAAAAAGTTTGACATTTTGAATAAAAGTATTATAATGTAGAAGAAATTTTTTTGTGTGCGAGGAGATTTGTCTGATGGAAGTAAAGAAATTGATAGTGGATGAAAACAGTCCTTTTTTTGATACAAAAGGTATGAAATATATGGAATTTCCGAGTAAATTTAAGCAGATTCGTAATTTTGCCACAATAGTAGCATTTGATGCACCTGAAGAATTTAAAATGAAAAATCTGTTAGAACAGCAGATAAGTGAAGTTATAAAAAATGCTGTTGTTCACGGGAATAAAAATGATCCTAATAAAAAAGTAAAAGTATGGTGGGAATTTAACAAAGAAAAGAAGATGGCTAGAATTATAGTTGAGGATGAAGGCGAAGGATTTCAAGATTTAGAAAAGTGGAATAAATTTAATGAACAAAGAATGAAATATTTTTATGAGAATAATTTTGACGAGATGCTTAAATATATTTCGTATAGAACTGAAAAAAGCACAGAGCTTGACGGTGGAAATTCGCTTTTTGCAGCTGTGGAATTCTGGAATGGCGGTATGATTTATAATAATAAAAAAAATAAGGTTGTCTGTGTTAAGTTTTACGATGGTACTGAAAATGAGGATAATTAAGGAGTAGGCGTATGTTCGAAGTTATGGAAAAAGACGGGTTTACTATCATAAGAATAGTTAAAAAAGGTGTAAATTCTCTGGATATAAATAATATTGATACTTTAAAAGAAAAACTTGATGAAATTATTTCTTCCGGAAAGACAAAAGTCCTTGTTGATTTCAGTAATATTACTTATGTCGATAGTTCCGGTTTGGGCGGACTTATGGATGCTATGAAAAAACTGAAAGAAAAAGGCGGTGAATTGGGAATTTTGTCAATATCTAAAGATGTTCTTGAAGTCTTTGCTGCTACAAAAGTGGCTCAATTTTTTAAATTTTATAAAAGTATTTAATCTTATTCTATAAGAATCCGGGTATTCCGATTAATTATGAATTTTAATTATGAAAAACTCTCTGAAAATATAAAAAGAAGTGAATCTCTGTTCTTCATTCCGCATAATATCCTTGCAAATAAAATAATTGCTCTTGCCTCTTTTGTTGAAAGAGTTTATTTTGATAATAATATATTTTTAATATATAATACTTCTTTAAACGGTAAACGGATTCTTGTAATTAATACAAACTATTCTTATGCTCTCCTCGGACATATTATGAAAAATAATCAATCCGACTTAAAGAAAATTTATTATTTTGATTCTCCTGTTAAAAACAGCAGCATAATAACATTTGTGGAAAAATCTTATATATTGAAAGATAAAACTCGCTTTTCTGATGCTTTAAGCAGTATTCCTGAAAATACAGACTCGAAAAACTCTGCAAAGTATACAGTTTCTAATTCATTAACAATACCTTTTGATTTATACATTAATGATTCTTATAACTCTAATATAGTTAAACAATTTTGTAAGGATAATAAAATTGAGATAATAGATCTATTCAGTTATTACTTTTATCTTTATTTAAATGAAAATAATATTAGCGGTAAATCTTTCTTTATAGAACACTCCATTGAAGTAAAAGAACTTGCTGAGTTTTTTTACGAATTAGATTGATTTATGAATATAGAATATGTAATAAAAAGAAGCAAACGACGGAAACGGACAGTAGCATTAAAGATAGATGATAATGGTAATGTTATTATAATGGTGCCGTATAGAATGTCCTCTACAGAGATCCATAAGTTTGTTCAGTCAAAAGAGAAGTGGATACAGAAACATATTACTAATATTCTTGAAAAGAAGAAAAAGATTAAATCTAAAAAATTTCAATCAGGAGAGTATTTTTTATATCTTGGAAAGAGATATAAATTAATAGTGCATAATAATGTCGATTTTAAATTGCATTTGACAGGAGAAAATTTTATTCTCAGTTCAGATTATGCTTTAAAAGCAAAAGATTTATTTATTAATTGGTATAAAGAGGCTGCATACTTATATATTAGTGAGAAGGCATTATATTTTGCAGATATATTAAAAGTAAAATTTAAAAACATAAAGATAATATCTGCACGGTCAAGATGGGGCTCTTGCTCTGCTGATAACCGGCTTCATTTTAATTATAAAATAATTATGGCACCTGGGGATGTTGTTGATTATGTTGTATTGCATGAAGTAGCACATATTATAGAAAAAAATCATTCTAAAAGATTCTGGAATATTGTTGGAAAAATAATGCCGGATTATAAAATTAAAAGAAAATGGTTGCGGGAAAACGGTTTTAGATTATATGTATAAGTAAATGATATTAAGGAGTAGTAGATATGAAAAAAATTTTTGTGTATAGTCTGTTATTTTTGTTTTTATCTTCATGTATGAATAATTATATAAATGAAGTTGAGCCGAATAACAGAAAATATAATGCTAATCTTGTTAAGTTTCCTGTAAAAGTAAAAGCATTTTTAGATAATAACGATAGAGTAGATACATTTAAAACTTATATTGAAACTGCAGGTTTATATGATATATCTGTATCTTCGTCTGTTTCTGAACAATTTAATTTAAGTATAAATAATAGTGAAAAAAGTGTAAAAAATATAGTTTTTTACAGTAATATTCAGATAAAAAGTTTATATCTTGATAAGGGAATGTATTTTTTCAGAATAAGTTTAAAAAATATAAGTGATAAAATTAATTATTTGTTCTCTGCTTCAGAATCAAAAGAGAATCTTGAATCAGAAGAAAAAGAACCGAATGATTTTCTTGTAGAAGCTGATTATGTAAATATAACTAACGGTTATGTTCAGGGGTATTATTCTGTAAAATCTGAATCCGACTGGTTTAAATTTGAAGTTCCGGTTTCCAACCAAATTTTGTCCGTTGAGATTACAGGTGTTCCGAACATAGATGCGGTTATGGAAGTTTATAATGAGTTGGGAATGATATTAAAAAGAGTGGACAGCAATAATGTCGACCAGCCGGAGGTTCTGAAGAATTTTACGGTCCGGACACCTTCTACTTATTTTTTAAGAATTTATAGTAGAAACAGTAATATAAATAATGAAATTCCTTATCAAATCTATCTGAAGTTAAATGATTTTTCTGATAATTTCGAATTGGAACCAAATGATACTATTGCACTTGCAAATCATATTTCAAATAATAAAATAAACGGATATTTGAATCCTGCCGGAGATAAAGATTATTATGCTTTAAAGTTAAATGACCCGGCTGTTTTAAATATCTCTGTTACACCTGTTGAAGATGTTGATAGTGTAATTCGAATCTATAATATGTATAAT
>CAYQNP010000193.1:0-4774 GCA_964418785.1 uncultured Spirochaetia bacterium
AGATATGCATAAATATAATACTATCGAGGGAGTATTGGCAGCAAAAGGCAGGGAACCCGGAAGGGGCAAAGACGGTTATATTAAATATTATTTAAAAAATAATAAGGAACTTGAAGAGCGGTACAAAAAAAATAATAAGAGTAACAATAAAAGATGGCGGTTTATAATAAATTATGTTAAACGAGGTGATGTACTGGCTGAAAAAGTACCTGCAGAAAAGGGAAGTAATGGATACACTGTAACCGGCAAAGTACTTGAAGGATTAAGAGGTATTGATTCTGTTCTGCATATTAAACGGAATGTTAAATTAATTAATAATAAATACATCTCTGAAATAGACGGCGAAGCAGTTATTGAAGATATGACAATCAGGGTGCGAAAATATTCTGACGGTCATTTTAAAATTAATATATCACCTGATAAGATGGAAGTGAAAATAAATATTTTCCCGGCAGTTGGAGATGGATTGCCTGTTACTGTTGATAATATAAAAAAAGAACTTGCATTAGCCGGTATTAATGGTAATTTTGACGATAAACTTTTAAGTGAGAAAATTGAAGAATGTGAGCATAATAAAAAAGCAGTTTATGATATTACTGTTTTAAAAGGCATACCACCTGTTAATGGAAAAGACGGTTTTGTAGAATATATTGTAAAACCCGGGACCGGAAAGAATTTTAAAATTATGCCTGATGGAAGAGTTGATTATAAAGAAAGGGATTTGATTACTACCGTAAAAGAGAATGATTTAATTGCAATAGAGCATTATCCGGAAGAAGGCAGACAAAACGGCAGGGATGTTTTCGGCAATGTTATAGAGGCCCGTCCCGGAAAAACTGTTCATCTTAAAATCGGAAAGAATATCTATAATAAAGAATTTAATGATAGAGTAGAGTATTATTCTAAAATTGACGGCCATTTGAAGGCAGATGATGATATGCTTTATGTGCTTCCTGTTTATATTCATGACGGCAATGTTGATTTAGCAATCGGGAATATTAATTTCCCCGGTGATGTAATAATTCAGGGTGATGTTCTTGATGACTTTAAAGTTATTGCTGAGGGAGATATTTTTATAAACGGGAATGTAGGAGCAGCTGTTGTTAAAAGTGAAAGAAGTATAATAGTAAAAAAAGGAGTAATGGGGAAATCTGCAGGTTATATTTATGCCGGCGGTTCCCTTGCTGCAAAATTTTTAGAAAATGCTATTGTCGAAACAGCCGGAAATATTGTCGTTGAACGGGCAATAATTAACAGTAATGTGTTTTCAAACTCAATAGTAAGTGTTTTGCTTGAAAAGGGACAAATAACAGGTGGCCATGTCGCTGCAGGCAGACGCGTAGAGGCTAAGGTTATTGGCTCTCCCTCCGGTATTAAAACTGAAATTAGTGTCGGATTTAATTTTATTTTAAAAAAAGAATTGGAAAATATTAAAATAAAAAAACAAAAACTTGAAAGTGATTTAATTAAAGTAGAAGATATACTGCAGCAGCTGTTTGTTGATGAGTCAGATATAAGAAAATTTACTGACGAGATGAAACAGCTTTATGTCGAATCTATAAGAAAAAAAACAATTATTATTAATGAATTAAATAAACTTCATAACAGCGAGAAAAATATTGCAACTGCTGATATTGTTGTTTCGGAAAATCCGGAAATTGTAGTTTATGATTATATTTATTCTGATGTTAAAATAAATTTTCTCCACAACTCATTTATTACTCGTGATAAGCACATTCATGTTAAAATAAAACATGATTCAGATAAGAATGTTATCTTTGATATGCTTTTGTAAGCAGTTGCTTACTTCTCTTCTTCCGCCTTATCTATCTCTTTCTGCATCTTAATTAATATTTCTTTAATTGGTTTCTTGTTGATAAAAATCTCCTCAAGATTTCTGCCGATTATCTGATTAATGATAGGAGCATTTGGACTTGGCGGAACAATCTCAGCATATGGTAATTGTTTTAGAAAAGCATTTGCATTTACTTTATAGGATAATGCTTTAGGTTCAAAGAAATGTTTTGATAGGGCAATTGGCTTCAAGGATGGTACAGCTATACAGCTCTCGGCAGTGCTGATTTGTCCTTGTTCTCCAACAAGAAATTTTAACAGTTTCCACGCTGCCAATTTATGCTTCGAACTCCTGGATATTGCATAACATACTGTAAATAAAGTACTTGAACGCTTCTTGTTTTTGGGAAGTATTTCTATGTCCCATTTAAAAGTCTTTACATTCTTTAACTCAAGAGTTCTCCAGCGGCCGTATGTACACATTGCAACTTTTCCTGTTTCAAATAATTGTGAAGTGCCCATATCCTGTGTTTCCTGCATTGTAGGAATGGCTTTATATTTGTACATAAGATCATATATAAATTGTAATGCTTCAGCATTCCTGCTTAAATAGGGTTCTTTGCCGATAACATATTTCCCTGTTTTATTGTCAAAAATTTTTCCATTGTTCTGTCTAACCCATGATATCCAGTAGCCAAGCCATGTCTCAAAAACAAATCCGAATTGTTTTCTTCCGCCTTCGGTTTTTGTTAAGGCTATTGCTGCTTTCTTTAAGTCTTCCCATGTCCAGTTCTCATTAGGATATGCAACTCCTTCTTTGTCAAATAAATCTTTATTATAGTATAATACCATTGTTGTAAAATCTTTCGGTATACCGTAATATTTATTTTTATACATAAAAGGCTTTAATGTTTCCGGAAAATAATTCTTAATGTTAAATGCTTTTGTATTTGTATCAGGATCATTTTTTATGAAAGGTGTTAAATCAAGCAGAGTATCTTTCTGCACATAAGTAGGAAAGTATTCACTGCCCATATACATTATATCTGGTGCTGCTCCGCTTGCCATCATTGTCTGCAGTTTGTCATAATATTGGGAAGTATGAATCCTGTTTACTTTTATATCCGGATAAATTTTATTAAACTCTTTTATAAACGAGACAACCGCTTTTATCTCTTCTGCACGACCCCACATAAGAAGTGTTATCTCGTTTTTGTGACTTTTATTACCGCAGTTGGTATTTGTAAAAAAGAATGTTAATACTACTATTCCTGCAAATATTAAATAGATTAATTTTTTCATAATATACCTCCGTAAGTTTTATGTATAAATATCGTTAAAGTTTATTAAATTTATTTTCTTTGTCAAGAAAAAATTATAGAAAATATTTTATTTTATTTTATATACTTTGTGCATCTGAATGCCTAATTTTACATATTTCGACAGTTCAGGATTATCACTTAGTTTTTTTATTATAAATTTTGCGATTTTTTTATTATTATTAACAGGCATTAAAAAAACAGGCTTAAATGGCAGGTAGGATAACATAAAGTTCCAGCTTTCAATGCCTGTAATTACAAACTTTAGTTCGTCGGCATATCTCACATTTTTGTGTTTTATAATAGTTTTAGGAGAAATTGTTATCCAGTCAACTGATTTAAACCAGGCAGGTATAAGTATCCCGTTTGTTTCTACTGCAGTGTAAAATTTTAATCTTTTTGCAAATTTTACGATTTCGGTTAAGTTATACAGAGAAGGTTCTCCGCCTGTTAGAACAAGAAAATCAGTTTTATTTCTGGCTTTCTCTAATAAATCAAAAATAGTATCTTTTGTAAGAAATTTAAATTTAGTCCATGTGTTTTTCGAATCGCAAAAATCGCATCTTAAATTACACCCGCCGAATCTTAAGAAATATGCGGTTTTTCCGGAATGTGTTCCTTCTCCCTGAACAGAAAAAAAATGCTCATTGACGGGAAATTCATCATTCATTATTATGAACAACTCTGGCTATTTTAACTAATATATCTGCTGGATTTGCATGTTGAAAAACATTTCTTCCAATTGAAACACCGGCACCGCCTGCCTTTATGGATTTCTCTACCATATCAATAACTTCCTCATCAGTTTCCATTTTTTCGCCGCCGGCAATTATTACAGGAACCGGACATCCGCTTACAACTTCGTGAAATGAATCAACATCACCTGTGAAATTTACTTTTACTAAATCAGCACCAAGTTCCGCCCCAACCCTTGCAGCATGTTTTACCACTTCTACATCATATTCATTCTCTATTTTCTCTCCGCGTGTGTACATCATTGCTATCAGCGGCATCCCCCAGTGTAAACATTCCCGTGCAACTTTCCCAAAATGCTTTAGCATCTCGCCTTCTGTATTTGCTCCAAGATTAACATGAATCGATACTGCATCTGCTCCTAATTGTATCGCTTCTTCAACTGAACAGACTTCTACCTTCGCATTCGGATCTATCCCTAATGTTGTACTCCCTGATAAATGAACTATTAATCCAACATCTTTGCCCCTCCCTCTATGTGCATGAGAAATTATACCTTTGTGTAATATAATAGCATTTGCTCCGCCTTCTACTATTGAGTCAATAGTGCTCTTTAAATCAACAAGTCCCGATATCGGCCCTACTGTAACTCCATGGTCCATTGGAACTATTATCGTTCTGTTTGTGTTTCGATTCATTATCCTTTCTAATCTTATCTGTTTCCCAATCATTTGTTTTTGCCTCCTATTACTTTTAAGTTATTGTTTATTACTTTATAATCTTTCTTTACTGATTTTAAATATTCTATAGCTTTATTTTTATCTTTCAAGAAATATTTTGTTAAAGCAATATTATTTAATATTTTATAGTCATTGTTGCTCTCAAGTATCTGTTTTAAATATTTATATGCTGTCTCATATTTCTCTGTTAAAATATAGTATATAGCAATAGAATTTATTATTGAAGGA
>CAYQNP010000194.1:0-9993 GCA_964418785.1 uncultured Spirochaetia bacterium
TCCAGACGGACCTGCTATATTACTGCTTATTATTATATCTCCTGTTCCATAACTCCCGCTTTCTCCTCCGTCTATATATAACCTGCAGTTCGTTATGTCTGTATCTGCTATTGTATTATTATCACTATCAAGACTTATATCTATTGTATTTATTACTTTCTCTTCCCCTACTGTCGCTGATATCCGTACCTGTAATAACTCTACATTCGTCTCTTCACTCGCAAGCATATACCTTAATCCGCTATCCCCGTTCGTTATTACTCTTACATAGATATCCCCGGGCACTTCCTTTGTCTCTCCTATTCCTACTCCTATTGCCCTGTCTGTATAAATTGTATAATTGCCATAATATTCTATTCCCGTTCCCCTTATATTCCCTTCTATTCTATCTCCATATTCCAATGCTTTATGCGCAAATACTATCAATAAATTAGTAGCTCCTGCTTCTCTTACTGTTAAGCCGTTTATATTACTGAAATCTACTACAAGTGTATTTTGATTTGTTATACCGCTTACATATACATCTCCTGCTCCGTAACTTCCGCTTGCACCTCCGTCTATATACAGCCTGCAGTTACTTATATCTGATGCTGCTATCCCCTCTGTGTATAAGGAAAGTCTTATCCGGTTTATTATCTTATCTTCCCCTATTGTCGCGGATAATCGTACCTGCATTAATTCTACATTCGTCTCTTCATTCGCAAGCATATACCTTAATCCGCTATCTCCGTTAGTTATACTCCTTACATATAAATCTCCCGGTACTTCCTTTATCTCTCCAACACCGCCAGGACCTAAATCAGTGTTTGTATAAATACTGAACTCACCATAAGACTCTATCCATGACGGGTTTATAATTCCCTGAATTCTATCATTATTTGTAAGATAATAATGACTTAATATAACCAATATATTAGTAGAACTACTTTCACGAACAGTTAATCCGGTTATATTACTGAAAACAACTATCATAGAATTATCAGGTCGTGCAACAGATGCGACCGGGATATCATTATTATCATAAGTTCCGGACAATCCATTATCGATTAATAATTTAATGTTTGTTACATCTGAATAAAGGATACTATTGGCTTCACTGTAAAGGCTCAATCTAATTTTATCAACAATTGCATTTTCACCTTCACTTGCAGAAAGTTTAATCTGCATAATTTCAATATTAGTTTCCGGGGAATTAAGGATATATTTCAAGCCTGAATTTCCATTTGTAATAGAATATACATATATACCGGCCGGGACAATTTTAATCACACTTTCGGCGTTATTATCAGAAGTATTTGTATAAAGTGTATCCAATCCGAAAGTCTGAATCCAGTCATCACGGATAAAGACTTTTGCGCGATCATTATTAGTTAAAACATCATGCTGTAATACGAATAAAATATTAGTAGATCTTAATTGCTGGAGAGTAAATCCGGATATATTACTAAACACAACTACCCCGGAGTTTGGATTACCGGTAAAAGACTTAAGCAGAAAATCACCGGAATCATATGTACCTGAAATTGTTCCAGAGTCATAATATAAAGCAAGATTTGTTAAATCAGAATCGGAAATACCATTATTTATATAATCAAGACTAAGTTTAATACTTTGAATGACTTTACTTTCGCCGGCAGAAGCACTCAAATGAAGCAGCATCATTTCCTTATTTGATTCAGCAGTTTTCAAGAAAAACTTATTACCAGAATTCCCCTGTGTAATACAACTCACAAAAAGCACACCTTCAACTTCTTTAGGAACACCTGTATTAAAAGAATTAATATTACTGATACTTAAAGTAGATTCTAAACCGGTACCGTTTAGCCAATTAGATTTAATAACAGGATAGAAACCTTCACCAGGGTTCATCTGTTTATGAGAAATAATCAACAAGATATTTGTAGCGCTCAATTCATTCAGAGTAAATCCGGACACAGAAGTAAAAGAGAGAATACCATCTGAAGGTTCAGAAACAACTCCCAAATCAGCGACATCAACACCTGCAGTATAAGTACCTGTGATACCGGAATCAAGAAACAATACAGCATTAGTAAAGTCTGCATCAGAAGCACCTCCAAAATATGCCAGACTTATTTTAATATTATCTATACAAATATCTTCCTTTAAGCCTGAAGAAATTCTTAATCCGAATATTTCTCTATTTGTTTCAGGTTCTCTTGTTAAATATCTTAATGCATAATTTCCATTAGTAATACCGGATATATAGAGAGTACCTTTAACTTCTTTATGAATACCGGTAATAATAGAAGTATTTTTAATATTTGTTAAAGCAGAATAACTGCCCCGGGCAACGATTTTATTGGTTGAGATATAAGGGACAAGGCTGTCGCCATTATTTAAAGCATTATGAGATATTATTACCAGCATATTTCTATAGCTGTCTTTAGGGACAGAAAGTCCCACATTAGTAAACACTACTTTTCCGCCATTCACATCAACTCCGGGCCTTAGCGAGATATCAACACCGCTATCGAAAGTTCCAAAAGTACCAAGGTCCTGATACAGTGAAGCTGCAGCTGCAGGGAAGTCGGCATCAGCTAAACCGTATTCATAATATAATGACAGTTCAAGGTTATCAACTGTTAAGGCTTCTCCAACAGCACTAACTCGAATAGCAAGCATTTCTTTATTTGCTTCTGCAGAAGCTGTCATCCAGTTATTAAGGACATTACCATTATCCTCATGATGAACAATCAGGACACCGGGAACTGTTTTTATGTTAGCAAAATGATTACTTAAAGAAGTAATAGTAACTCTTGAATCAATACCAACACCGGACATCCAGCTCTGCTTAATAATTCCTTCCACTCTGTCACCCGGCTGCATCTGTTTATGATTTATTACCAACAACAAATTTGTAGTAGTATTTTCTTTCAATGTAAATCCTGTTATATTATTAAAATTCAAGATACCATCTACCGGGCTGGCAGAAGATACATTAATTAAAATATCACCTGAGTTATAAGTTCCAAATGCAGTATTATCGATAAATAATCTTGCATTAGTGAAGTCTGTATCATCTGCATTGTAATAGTAAGCAAGTGAAACTTTAATACTATTAACAACAATATCTTCGCCAACGCTATTTGACACAATAATACCTATTATTTCTTTATTGGTATCCGCATCAGAAGACAGATAATGAACCCCGACATCTCCCTGTGTAAAGCCAGAGACAGTAATTATCCCCGGAACTTCTTTTTTTATTCCTTCAATGTTACTGTAAGACAAAATAGAAGTTTTTGTATATTCACCGCTTGCAACAATAAATGAATCAAGTATAATTCCTTTAACACCTTCCCCTGATGTCATATTTTTATGTTCCATAACAAGTAAAACATTAGTAGTTGATACTTCATCAAGAGTAAATCCCGTAATATTAGTAAACAACACTTTATTATTTGTAAAGACATAATCAGCGGAAATTATTTTAATATCGGATAAATTATAAGTACCCACCGGTGAATTATCATAAAAAATATAAGCATTAGTAAAATCAGTTACTTGCGCTCCGAAATTAAAATCAAGGCTTATACTTATTTTATGAACAATAGTTCGTTCTCCAAAACTATTAGACAATTTAAAAGCCAGTATTTCCTTATTAGTTTCCGGGCTGAAAGTCAGGTAAGTATTAGTAACATTTCCGGTTAAATTATTAATTACGAACAAATCTGCAGGGACTTCTTTTTTAATTTCGGATGCAGTTCCACCACTCGTATCAGTTACACTACTTACAGTACCATGACCGACAACCCAGTTACTCAATACAACAGCCTTAACTCCTTCACCGAAATCCATTTCTTGATGGCCAATAACCAATAAGAAATTAGTAGCAGTCCAGACATTAAGTGTATAACCTGTTATATTGGTAAAATATAGCACACCTGAATTCGGGTGTTCAATAGAACTGCCTAAAAGTGTATCACCAATATCATAAGTACCTTTTACATTAGCATCAAGATAAAGGCGAGCATTTGTAAAATCTGAATCTACGGCACCGTCATTATAAATTAAACTGATTTTAACAGTGTCAATAACCATATTTTCGCCTATAGAACTCACTCTAAAAGATATTAATTCTCTATTGGTTTCGGAATATTTAGTAAGCGTGGTTAGATGTGCATCACCCTGAGTATAACTTGTTATTTCAAGCTGACCGGTTACTACATGATTAGCTCCAACAGCATTACTAATAGAATATATAGTTCCGGCTGTAAAAAGTCCTGTTGCAGAAACGCCTTCACTACCAAGCCATGCTCTAATACCTTCACCGTCTGACAGAGCATTATGAGACATTATTAAAATAATATTAGTTGTTTCATTTGCATCTATTGTTAATCCGCTTATTCCTGTAAACGGCAGATAATTCGTATAATTATTCATATTTAAATTGCCGCCAAGCTGCACTGAATCTGTTATTGCTGCCCAGTTGCCTATCTCCCCTGTATCCACAAATAACTTAGCAAAATCCGCTGTCCAGTCTGTATTCGTGCTTGTCCCAATATATCCCAGACTAAAAACAACTGAATCAATCTTTACACTTTCATTTCCTGTGTTGCTTAATTTAACAGATATTATTTCCACATTATATTCTGCTGCTGCTGTTAAAGAAGTTTTACCTGCATTTCCTGAATTATTATTAATAACAACTATATCTGACGGAACCTCTTTTATTACACCTGCTCCGCTTCCATTGCTTTCATTTGTATATCCGCTGTATATTCCTATACTCTCTATCCATCCTGCTTTTATGTATCCACGTATCCCCTCTCCATGACTCATATATTTATCACTTATTACAAGCATTACATTCGTTATCCCGTTTTCTTCCACTGTTAATCCGCTTATATTACTGAATATTATTACCCCTCCTACAGGCTCTACTACTTCATTCCCTATCTCCCTGTCCGTTACTCCGTTATATATCCCGTCCCCGTCTACATCTATATACAGCCTGCAGTTCGTTATGTCACTGTCTGCTGCTCCTCCACTATACCCTATACTTATCTTTATCTCCCCTATCCTTACTCCTTCTCCTGCTCCACTGCTTATCCTTATCCCTATTACCTCTAATCCACTCTCCCATCCCTTGCTTATCTTATGTCCTCCTACCTCTCCATTACTGTATATACTTATATATACTTCATTCCCTACTACCTTCCTTATCCCTGTCGCTACTGTTACACTCTCTACTTCATCCCCTGTATATCCTCCTTCCCCTTTTATCTTCCCACTCTCTACATATCCCCTTATCCATTCCCCGTTTAATAACCCTTTGTGCCCTATTACCACTATTAAATTCGTGGCTCCTCCTTCTCCTATCGTTAGCCCGCTTATCCCTCCAAATTCTATTATGCCGTTCGCTATCCCTTCCCCTGCCTTTACTTCGATATCTCCACTGTTATAACTGCCGTCTCCATTTACATCTATATATATACATCCATTCGTCCAGTCACTATCTCCTGTCCCGCCTCCATACTCTAAACTTATTCCTATACTCGTTATCCTTACTTCCTCCACTTCATTCGCACTTATCCTTATCCCTATTACCTCTTTGTTCGTCTCATAACTCTTGCTTAACCACCTCTCTATCCAACTATCCCCTGCTTCCCTTACTCTTACATATATCTCCCCGGGTACTTCCTTCTTTATCCCTTTATACCCTCCTACACTATTATTCGTTACACCTGTTATATCTCCATAACTCTCTACCCAGTTGCTCCTTATCTCTCCCCTTATCCCTGAACCACTGCTTATCGCTTTGTGCCCTATTATTACCACTATGTTCGTACTGCTATAACTCCTTACTGTTAATCCGCTTATATTACTGAATATTACTACCCCACTGCTTACTCCCTCTACTGCATTCCCTACCTGATTATCTCCTGTTCCGTCTCTGTCCTCATCTATATATATCCTTATGTTCGTTATATCACTGTCTGCTACTCCATTTGTATAACTTATACTTATCTTTATCCTGTTTACTATTAAATCTTCTCCTCCTGCTCCGCTTAATACTATTCCCATTAATTCATGCTCACTCTCTTCATACCTCGTTAAACTCCTGTTGCTTATATCTCCTGCTTCATATCCTCTTACCTCTATCCTGCCCCCTACCTGCTTCTTCTTCCCTGTTATGCTGCTGTTATTCCCTATCTCTTCCCCTGTATATAATCCTTCTCCTTTTACACTTCCTGCACCTACATACCCACGTATCCAATCCCCATTCGTCATCTCGCTATGTTCTATTATTACTACTACATTCGTTATCTTCCCTTCCCTTACTGTTAATCCGCTTATGCCACCTATATTTACTTTCCCGCCTGCTATATCTTCTCCTACTCCTGCATATATGTCCCCGGGATTGTCGTAATTCCCATCTCCGTCTACATCTATATATATCCTGCAATTAGTAAAATCTGCATCATCTGCTTTTCCACCATACTCTAACGATATCATTATACTCGTTACCCTTATATCTTCTCCCATTACTGCACTTATCTCTATTCCTATTACCTCTTCTTTATCATTTGCACTGCTGCTTAATATCGGACTCCATACTCCCCCTGTCTCTACATCTCTTATATAAATATCACCGGGAACTCTTTTTTCAACACCAATACAGTCATCACCTGCGGAATTATTAGTAAATTCTGTATATTTTCCATAATAACTTACAGCATTATTCAGAACAACCGCATTATATCTCGAGCCATAAGATAAGTCGTTATGACCTACAACAAGTAAAAGATTTGTGGCTTTTCCGCTTAAAACAGTTAATCCTGTTATACCGGTAAAGTTAAAAATCATAGAAGCAGGCTCATTGATTGAAGAAACCAGAATATCATTAACATCATAATTTCCAATTGTACCGTTGTCTATATAAATTCTGCCGTTTGTAATATCAGCACTTACAATAGAGTTATTAGCACTATGCAGACTAACTCTAATAGAATCGATAATTTTATCTTCTCCGGAATCCGCACTAATACGCAACTGAATCATTTCAACACTATTTTCAAAAGAACTGCTCAATACTCTCAAAGCAGTATTATTATTTGTAATGGACCGGACAAACAGATTACCGTATACCTGTTTTACAACTCCATTGCAATTATCACCAGAAGAGTTATTAGTATATTTCGAGTAATCTCCTGAATATAAAATCCAATCGGATAAAATAATACCATTTAATCTATCACCGCTATTCAAAATATTATGTCCGAAAACAACCAGCAGATTAGTAGAACTATTCTGATTAACAGTTAAGCCTGATATATTACTGAATATAACAACCATATTATCAGGCTCACTAATATTAGGAGAAATCAATATATCAGAAGCATCATAAGTTCCCTTAACACCAGAATCAATAAAAACTTTTAGATTAGTAATATCGGAAGAGCCAACAGACGAATTATCGCTAAACAAACTCAATTTTATTCTATTTACAATAATATCTTCACCTGCTGAAGCAGAGAGTTTAACAGCCATTAATTCAACATTAGACTCAGCAGACGGTGACAGATATTTAACAGCGGTATTATTCTGAGTAACGGATGATACAGTTAAAACAGCGGGCACTAATTTAGTAATACCCACAGAATCAGAGCCAACAGAATTATTAGTATAATCGGTTGATAAACCTGTACCGTACAAATTTGTACCGGCAACAATACATTTCAACGAATCACCGTAATTTAAAGATTTATGAGTAAACAGAATTAAAATATTAGTAGAGCTGTTTTCATTCACTGTAAGACCTGATATATTAGAGAATATCACCTTACCTGAAGAAGGGGTCGGTATACTACTCGATACAGCAATATCACCAGTATCATAAGTTCCGGACACATTATTATCAATAAAAATTTGTATATTAGTAATATCGGAATCAACAATACCGTTTATATAATCAATGCTAATATTTAATCCTGATATAATTTTTCTTTCCCCCACAGTAGCAGAAAGTTTTAAGAGCATCAACTCACAATTTGTTTCAACATAAGGCATTAAAAATTTATCAGCAGCATCACCGTTAGTGACAGCAGAAATAAGCAATGCACCGGGGACTTCTTTAATCTGACCCACGCCGCCAGGACCGTTATCAGTATTTGTAAGAGCTGTTATACTTCCGTAACTTTCAATCCAGCCTGCGTTTATAATCCCCTGAATAGAATCATTATAGTTTAGAGGATTATTACCGATTAAAACCAATAAATTTGTAGAAGTATTTCCTCTAACAGTAAAGCCTGATATATTAGAGAAAACAAGAACAGAATCTGCAGGTTGCGGTATTAAACTTCCTATAACAGTATCAGCAGAATCATAAGTACCTGACAATGAACCATTATCAACAGCCAGTCTGCAATTTGTGATATCAGCATCCACTATCCCGTAATAGTTTAAAGATATTTTTACGCGGTCTATAACTCTATCTTCTCCAGAACTGACAGAAAGTTTAATCTGAAGCAGTTCAATATTATTATTACTCTCTTTCAACAAATACTTCAAGCCTGAATTTCCATTGGTTATAGTACTTACAATTAAACCTGAACTAACATATTTTTTCTCGCCATAACAGTTATTCCCGACAGAAGAAGAAGTATAAGAAGTATAATTACCATAACTTTCAAGCCAATTGCCATTAAAATATGCCTGCAAACCATCCCCATTATTTAATTGAGAATGTCCTATAAGAACGAGAATATTTGTAGAGCTGTTTTCAGGAACAGTTAAACCATTAATATTAGTAAAGTTAAGGACAAAAGAATCCGGCTCATTAATATTTGAAGCGATAACAACATCTCCGGTATCATAAGTACCTGTTATATTATTATCGATAAATAATTTACAATTTGTAATATCAGCATTAACAATTCCGTTTAAGTTTACCAGGCTTATTTTAATAGAAGTTACAATTCGATTTTCTCCGGGAGCAGCAGACAATCTTAAAGCAAATATTTCTAAATTAGTTTCAGAAGAAGCCAATAAGATTTTTGAAGCAGCATCTCCCTGAGTTACAGCACTAACAAAAACATCAGAAGGCACTTTTTTATTCACGCCAGATGCATTATAACCGTCACAAGAATCTGTAACAGATGTATAAACACCGAAATATTCAATCCAATTAGTTTTAATAATTGCCTGAATATCATCATTATAATTCAGAGTATTATGTTGAAATACAAATAATAAATTTGTTGAACTGTTTTCATTCAAAGTAAAACCGGTAATATTAAATTGAACAATCATAGAGGAAGAATCAGTATAAGAACACAAGGAAATATCTTCCGGATTATAAGAACCATAAGGTGAAGTATCTGCAAAGACTCTAAGGTTGGTAATATCCGCATCGGAGACACCGGCACCGGAAGAATACAAACTCAATTTTATAGAATTAATAACTTTAGATTCACCGATGCTATTTGTCAAATGAATCATAAATAATTCTTTATTCGTTTCAGAAGCACGAGTAATATATTTAAGAAGAGAATTACCCTGAGTTACAGCAGACAAAGTTATAATACCGGGCACTTCTTTTCGGATTCCGCTGCCGCCTGTACCAATATCAGAATTAGTATAAAAAGTATATAAATCATAACTTTTAACCCAGCCGGTATTTATAAAAACTTTCAAGTCATCATTATAATTTAAGTTTTTATGTCCAACCGTAAATAATAGATTAGTTGTAAAATTTTCAGGCACAGTAATACCGGTAATATTGCTGAACACAACAACCATTGAATCAGGTTCAGGAACAGAAGAAATCAACACATCATTTGCATCATATACGCCCCCGGAGCCATTATCAATAAAGAGTTTAAGATTAGTTAAATCCGTATTCTGGACACCCGAAGCGGTGCTAAACAGGCTCAATTTTATACGGGATACGATTTTGTCACCACCAGTAGAAGCGCTTAATTTAAGAAGTAAAATTTCATTGTAGTATTCAAGATTTTTCAGCAAAAA
>CAYQNP010000195.1:0-8287 GCA_964418785.1 uncultured Spirochaetia bacterium
TTTTACATCCATAATCCACGGAACATGTTTATCGCCAATGCCTTCAATTCTATGGCCGCCATATCCGTTATAAAGCAAAGTTGGACACTGAAGAGCTTCACCGGCTCCAATCTTTATGGTTGGAAATTTTTCTCTCAGATAATTACCGGAGCCGAGAGTACCTCCTGAACCCTGAGTCAGAAAAAGAGCAGAGAGTTTTAATTTATTATTTTTTTCTTTATCATAATTAAAAACTTCTTCCATTGCATGCCCGGTAACAGCATAATGCCATATAGGATTGCCGAATTCACTAAACTGATTTAATACAACCACTTCTTCAGGTCTTGCTTTTTTTAATTCTGCGCTTTTATCATATACTTCTTTAACATTACTTTCAACTCCGGGGGTTGCATATATTTCAGAACCCACCTTTTTCAGCCATTCAAATCTTTCTTTAGACATTCCTTCAGGAAGCACAGCAATACTCGGACAATCAAGAAGATAAGCATCATATGCACCGCCACGACAATAATTACCTGTAGATGGCCATAAAGCCTTCTGTCGTGTAGGGTCAAACTCACCATTTATTAATCTCGACACCAGGGGCCCAAAAGTAGCACCGACTTTATGTGCACCTGTCGGAAAATATTTTCCTATAAGCATATATATAGGTACATCTACTCCGGTTAACTCTTTAGGGAATTTGATATAATTTACTTTTCCGAACCCGCCGCCTTTTTTTACAGGCTCATTTTTCCATGTTATTCTGAACAGATTTCGAGAATTTAAATCCCATAACCCTATTTCTTTTAACTCCTTCTTTATGCCTTCAGGTATTTTATCAGGGTTAATCATCTCTTCATATGTGGGTATAATTATATCTCTTTCCTGACATCTTTTTATTATATTAGATAATACTTCTTCTTTTGCAGACATAGGCTTCTCCTTTTTTATGAATTATAACTGTGAGGCGCTTAACTCCTCATAAAAATATATTTCTCGTATATCGTTAAAATATATAATGAGAATTTTACTTGTCAATGTTTTTCTAAATTTTTCCGCAAGAGATGGGAAAATGGGGACGGTGCAATACTTTATTAACTTTTGCAGGGACGAATCATTATTCGACTGAATAAGATATACCCGCGTATTCAGTATCGGCATATATTATATATTAAAGTATATACTGTTTTGCACCGTCCCCCCAAAAAAAATACATTCATTCAATATCTATATCTTTTTATTGCATCTTTAATATTATTAATATTATTATGAATCTGTTCAAAAATAGCTTTAATCTCGCTCATTGTATCATCATTTTTAATTTTTTCGGATTTATTTTTCATACTATCTATATCGAAAAATCAAAAAAAAAATTTAGATATTTATGAAAAAATAAAAAAAATGCTAAAGTTTTACTTTAAATAAGCCGAAAAAAAGATTAAGGAGTAATATGTTTAAATGCCCATACTCCTAAAATATACTGAATTTATTGCACTAAAACCAAGTATTTAAGGGAGAGACCTTAAATACAGAAAAGGTTTTAGGAATATAAAAATAAAAGAAAAGGAGGTGATAAAACAATAATTTTTTAAGCAAGGATGCTTAAAAAAAAAAGAAGAGCACAAAATTTTACATGGAGGTAAAATTATGATTATTAACCACAATTTAAGTGCTATTTATGCCCACAGACAGCTCAAGATTAACAACACGAACTTGAGCAAGAACATTGAAAAGTTATCGTCCGGTTTACGGATCAACAGAGCTGGAGACGATGCCTCCGGACTGGCGGTATCTGAGAAGATGCGAGCGCAGGTTCGTGGACTGAGACAGGCAGAAAGGAATGCTGAAGACGGCATTTCTTTTATTCAGACAACAGAAGGCTATCTGCAGGAATCTCAGGACATACTTCAGAGATTACGCGAATTAGCTATTCAATCATCAAACGGTATTTACACCCCTGAAGACAGGATGCAAATTCAGGTTGAAGTTTCATCTTTAATAGATGAGATTGACAGAGTTGCGTCTCAGGCACAGTTCAACACAATGAACATGCTTACAGGAAGATTTGCAAATCCGAATGCAGGCGGTGCACCTACGGCAAGTATGTGGTTCCATATAGGGCCAAATCAGGATCAGAGAGTCAGAGCCTATATAGGCACAATGACAGCTATTGGTCTTGGAGTTAAGAATGCCGACAATACTGTAATTTCATTATCAACACCTGAACAAGCAAATGCTGCTATTGCTAAAATCGACAATGCATTAAACAAGATTTCAAAACAGAGAGCAGATTTAGGTGCATATCAGAACAGATTAGAATACACAACAAAAGGGCTTATGTCAGCCTATGAAAATACTCAAGCATCTGAATCAAGGATAAGAGATGTTGATGTTGCGGAAGAGATGGTCAGTTATGTAAAGAATCAGATACTGACACAGACAAGCACAGCAATGCTTGCTCAGGCAAATCTCAAACCGAGATCAGTATTACAATTACTGGGCAGTTAGAGAAAAATTATTGGGAAAAGTTGATAATTATCTCTGTGGCTAAATTGGGGTCAAATACCGTTTAAGTCGCCTCCGAACTTAAACCGGTATTTATTTAGTTGCAGAGAAGGCAGCATGGATGCTGTCAATACAAATATCAAGGGAGGGATAAAACTATGATAATTAACCACAATGTAAGTGCGGTCTTTGCCAATCGAATGCTTAAGATTAACTCGAACAATCTGGACAAGAACATTGAGAAACTGTCATCCGGTTTGCGCATCAACAGAGCGGGAGATGATGCTTCCGGGTTAGCTGTTTCCGAGAAAATGAGAGCCCAGATTAGAGGATTGCGACAGGCTTCAAGAAACACTGAAGATGCCATCTCATTCATTCAAACAACAGAGGGGTATCTTCAGGAAACTCAAGATATTCTTAACAGAATTCGCGAGTTAGCCATCCAGTCTTCTAACGGGATCTATACTCCGCAGGATCGAATGCAGATTCAGGTAGAAGTCTCATCTTTACTAAATGAGATTGACAGAGTTGCTACTTCTGCTCAATTTAACGGGATGAGAATGCTTACCGGAAAATTTGCCAATCCGGCTGGAGGTGGAACTCCTGCTGCGTCTATGTGGTTTCATGTCGGAGCGAATGCTGACCAGCGCGTCAGAACATACATCGGCACAATGACCACTCAAGGACTCGGTGTGAACGGTCTCTCATTATCAACCCCGGAAAATGCTAATGCCGCTATTTCTAAAATCGACCAGGCTCTTGACAAAGTCAGTAAACAAAGAGCTGACCTTGGTGCTTATCAAAACAGATTTGAAGGCACAACCAAAGGGCTTATGGCCGGTTATGAGAATATGATGGCAGCTGAAAGCAGAATCCGTGATGTTGATGTTGCAGAGGAGATGGTTGACTATGTTAAAAACCAGATTCTTATGCAGACAAGTACCGCGATGTTGGCTCAAGCAAATATGAAACCGTCTTCGGTTCTCTATTTGCTCCGCTAATAACTGGTAGTTTATCCTTATATAGGGGTAATTATAGTTAAAGTAAAAATATATGATATCGGAGGCATATATTTTTTACTTATAATTACCCCTTCTTTTTCCGATAATTATAGTAGTAGAAATTTAATGTGAGAGGTGATATTATGGCTATTAATAATGTTCAAAATTTAGGTGTTTCTGAAAATTTTAACCGTATCTTAAGCGATATGTCAGGAGAACATTCTATTGAGAATCCAAAAAATATTCGTGGTGATACTGACTTTAAAGAAATCACTTTACAAGCTAACGATGAGATGAGAAAAGTAAACATACACGATGCAATCGATCGACTGAACAATTTAATAACTATGTTTAACAAAAGATTAAAACTTTCTGTACACAACGAAACAAAACAGGTTGTTATTAAAATAATTGATCAGAAAACTGATAAGGTTGTTCGTGAAATTCCGCCTAAAGAATTTCTAAGTTTTGTTGAACGGTTTCACAAACTTTTAGGAGTCTTTATTGACAAGAAAAGCTAATTACAATTCTCTCCGATAAAGGATATACTGAATGAAAAAAATAGAATTTTACCGGCATAATATAACAAACAAAGAAATAAAAGAAGTAAGAAAAGTATTAAAATCTATATTTTTAACAACTGGTCCGAAAACTAAAAAATTTGAGCAGGAACTGGCAGATTATTTAAAAGTAAAACATAGTATAGGAGTATACAGCTGCACATCAGGACTGTTTTTATTATTAAAAGCTCTTGGCATAAAAGAAGGTGATGAAGTTATAACTACACCATTTTCTTTTGTGGCGACTTCGAACTCTATTCTTTACTGCGGAGCAAAACCTGTATTTGTAGATGTTGATAAACGGAACGGAAATATAGAAATATCTAAAATTGAAGAAAAAATAACAGATAAAACAAAAGCAATACTTCCTGTACATCTTTACGGAGTTATGGTTGATGTAAAAAAGGTAAAAGAAATTGCTGACAGATATAACTTAAGATTCATTGAAGACAGTGCACATTGTATAGAAGGCGAAATTGACGGTATAAAAGCAGGACAGATAAGTGACGGAGCTGCATTCTCATTTTATGCAACAAAGAATATTACATCCGGGGAAGGAGGCGCAATTGCAACAAATAACGACGAACTTGCCGAAAAAATCAAAATTATGAGACTCCACGGAATGAATAAAAATGCTGCGGACAGATATACTAAAAAATTCTCACAATATGATGTTCCTGTTCTCGGATATAAATTTAATATGTTCGACATTCAGGCTGCTCTTTTATTAAATCAATTAAAATTAATTGATAAACGATGGAATATGAAAAAACAGAATTACGATTACTACTCTACTCTGCTTTCTGACATTGAAGAAATTACAATCCCTTATGTCCCTGATAATGTAAAACATTCTCTTCATTTATATACTATCCTTGTTGCTCCTGAAATACGGGATGAGGTAATATATAAATTACAACAAAACAAAATCGGAGTTGCTGTTAATTACAAACCAATTCACTTAATGTCGTATTATCAAAAAACTTTCGGGTATAAAGAAGGCGACTTTCCTAATGCAGAATTTATAGGAAAGTCTACTATATCACTCCCATTTTATGCCAAATTAAAAAAGAAAGAAATTAAGTATGTAGTCAATACCTTAAAAAATATAATTCACGAATTAAAAAAATCTTAATCCTGCTGAATAGAAACAACGATATTAAAGATATCATCTATACTCAGCTCTTCAATTCGTAAATCATTATAATCTTTTATAATTTCATTCTTAATCCTATCAGCATAATACTTATTAAATATATATCGTAATTTTTTTCGTCTATGGAGAAATCCAATCTTAACAAAATCAAAAAAAAGATTAAAAAAAGTTTCATATTCAGCATATTTATTATGTGCTTTTAATTCAAGGAATACAGAATCAATTTCAGGCACAGGGAAGAAAGAGTTCCTTTTTATACCAAATTTTTTTTCGACATTATAAAATACCTGTATTAGAATGGAGATTCTTGAATATTGCCGGGTTCCTATTTCTGCAGTCATCCGTTTATATAAAATATCAGGCACCATTATATAAATTTTATCAATATTTTTATGATATAAAATAAGTTTTGCAATTACCTGAGTAGCAATATTGTAAGGCAAATTTGAGACGACGCTTATTTTTTTATATTTCTTAATAAAATTTTCCATATCAAATTTCAAAAAATCCATATGCACTACTTCAGTATTTTTCAGATTCAAGTCATCCAAAATCTGAAAAAGTTTCCTGTCAATTTCCACCAAAATATTTTTTTGGGTTTTCAAATAATAAAAAAGTGTTAAATTTCCGAGTCCCGGACCGATTTCCAGCACAACTTTATTATCTATATATAAAATTTCTACTATGTTATTTATTATATTTTTATCATAAAGAAAATTCTGACCGTATCGTTTACTTAAAGCAATATTATTTTGTCTTAAAAAATACTTTAACTCAGTTAATGATGTAATTGTATTCTTATATTCTTCAATATTCATTTCAGTATGAAGTCCTTATTGAGTAGTTTCCGTTATCATTAATTAAAATTTTAACTGCCCCGTCTGTTTGTGTAAATATAGATTTAATTTTAAATTCTTTAAACAATCGCTGTAAATTTTTTATTCCCTTTTTATTAAAAGCAGAAAAGTATTTATTTATAATTACAACTTCAGGATTAATTATAGAAAGAACTTCCGAAATATTAACAAAATTTATTGCAGAGAAATTTAAAATTTCAGAATCAGCTATTGGCCAACTTCTTTTTGACAATTCAGTAAAAATTCTGTCTCTCAACTCGCCGGTTAAAAACAATGAGAAATTATTCAATTTTGCCTTAATAATCAATGAATTATCTTTAATCTCATTAAGTCTGTTAAAACTTTTATACAATCTGTCAGGAGAGATAATATTAAGTCTGAACTTTCCGAATTTAACAGCCTGTCGGCTTTCCAATATACTATAATGAATATTCTTTTTTGAAACCAATTCCATAATGCGCTGATATCTTAAAGAGCCGGAAGCATAACCCGAGTCATAATAATTTAAAACCTTTACCCGTTTTAAAATCTCTACAAATCCTTCACTTCTATATTTTCTATCTCCGGTTAAAATCAAACTATTTATTACTTTGATATTATTTCGTTTTAAATAGGGCAAAATATGATAAACAGCATCTGAATAATATCCGCCGTCCAGCAGTATAAACTTATTACTTTTTGTTTTAATTAAAGTCGACACCCCTTTAATATTGAAAAACAGAATCTGCGTATATTTATCACCTGACAGGGAAACATTTGAAGGCAGAAATGAAAACATAATAAGAATTAGAATAAATACTGCACTTGCTATTTTAACAAACTTTTTTTTATTTAAAGGCTTTAGTATTAAAATTAACAGCAAGATATAATACAAAATTATTGATTTTATCTTTATTAAATTAATATACAATGGTTTTACAACAGTAAAGCCATTAAGTAAATATATCATTAATGCAATAACAAGATTATTTAATGAAGATAACGAAACTGAAACGAACGGGAAAACATGATAAAACAAATAAGAGGAAACAGCAAAAAACAGAATAAATGTAATAAGAGGTATAGCAACAATATTCGCGAATATGGAAATAAAAGCAAATTTATGAAAATAAAAAATTATAACAGGAATCAGCAGAACTTGAGACGCTATTGAAGCAGATATAATATTTATTAGATATACAACTATTTTGTTACTGCCTTTTATTTTATTCATAAGTAATTCTGTTATTGGTTGTGTAAATAGTATAACTCCGAGTGTTGCCAGAAATGAAAGTTGAAAGGAAACAGTTGTGATATCCATTGGCTTAAAAAGGAGTATTAATAAAGCAGATAGAGCAAGGGCATTTAAATAATTTTTATCGCGGTCGAATAAATTCATAATTATCATAGTAGAAAACATTACTGATGCGCGGACAATAGAAATTTTATAACCTATAATAAAATTGTAGAGAATTATTACAATTAAAGTCAACAAGTAACTTATTCTTTTGTTTACAAAAAAAATTTTAAAAAGCGACAAAAAAATTAATGTAATAATTCCGATATGAAGGCCTGAAATAGCCAGAATATGGACAGTACCTGTATTTATAAATATATTTTTAATTTCTTTATCAAGCTGCGTACGCTCACCGAGTAATACTGCATTTAAAAATTTCTGCTGATGGTATGAATAATTTTCTTTTATATATTTTTTTATATCATTTCTGATTATTTCAGCAATGTACGACAGAGAAAATTCAGACGGCGGTATTATTTTTTGTATATTTTTACGGGATAAGAGATAACCATAGCCATATATTCTGTAATATTTATAATATAAACCGTAATCAAATTCACCGAAATTAGCAGGCCCTCGTGGTTCTTTTAACTTTATTCTAACGGTTACGATACTATTTTTCAATAATCCAATATTTTTCTTTATAAATAAATTTACTCTACCTGATACAGAAACATTGTTTATACTTCTTGTTTCAAGTAAAACTTTATTATATTTTTTTAACGGTTTGTTATACTCAACTACTCTACCAGTAAGTATAACCTTTTTATTGTAATATGGTTTTAATCGATTAAGCTCATTATTATAAGACGAATACCAGCCGAATAATAAAGCAGGAATTAAAATAAATAAATAATACTCCGAATAATAAAATTTTTTAATAACAAAAAAAAGCACTAATACCAGAAGTAATACTGATAAAAAACTTATAAAAACTGCCGGTATAAAAA
>CAYQNP010000196.1:0-3073 GCA_964418785.1 uncultured Spirochaetia bacterium
AAAAAATGTAATAAAAATAAGGTAATCTTAACAGATGTATATATATTATGAAAAATAAAATTCAGAGTTCCGCTAATATATCCAAACAAAGGAGGATATTCTACATAGTAAGGATTACCGCAACTAAGCATATATGAAAAATAAGGGAAAAAATTAAAATTTTTAAAACTCTTATAATAAGAAGTTGCCATGCTTATGAAATATGAAGAATCACCCCAATGAAGTTCTTCTCCTCTTGCAAAGTAATACCTTAAAGTCACAACTGAAATAATAAATAAAATAAAAATTATTTTTTTATGCGTAAATCTATTAGTTGTAATATAATATGATATCAGATGATTTTTTTTTTCTCTATATATAAAATATAAAATCGGAATAATTATAAAAAACAAATTATATAAATCCATAGGAGCAAAAATCCTGGAGCCGTATCGATTTAAAAAATTCAAGAAATTCATAACACTTCCAAAAGGAGCAATAGGATTTGTAATATTAGAAAGTTTATCGAGCGTTACAAATTGATTATAAAATAATGCAAAGAAAAAAATAATTATAAATAAATAATCATAAAAAGAAAAGACTAATATATTATTTTTTTCAGCCTTATAGTTAAAATTCTTTTTTTTCTTCGTCATTAAAACACCTTATAGAAAATATATAAATATCACCTTTTTTTATCAAAGTTTATCCTTTCTTTCTCTATAACTAACGGAAATTTTTTTACAGTAGTAAATATATTTCCGATGTACTCACCAATAATACCTATAAAAAACAATTGTAAGGCAGCAAAGAAAAACAAACCTATCATAATAGGAGCCATACCGAGCTGAAATTTATCCCAATATAAAAGTTTATACACAGTATATCCCACTGCTACAAGAAAACTCAAAATAGCCATTACAAACCCTATAAATGTTGCTATCCTTAACGGAAGTTTTGAATAATTTGTAATACCGAGCATCGCAATATCATATAAAGTAAAAAAATTATTCTTAGATTTTCCTTTTTTTCGCTTTGGTTTAACAAATTCTACTATTGCGTACTCAAATCCTATACTTGAAATTAATCCTCTAAAATAAGGATACGGTTCATTTAAATTTTTCAGTATTTCTATTATTTTTCTATCATATAAACCATAACCATAATAATTTATTGTTAAATCTACTTCTGAAATTTTATTTATAAATTTATAGAACATTTTTCTGATAAAAAACATAATTTTAGACTTTTGCGAATCTGACTTTACAGCTTTTACTATTTTAAATCCTTCTGTCCATTTTTTTAATAATTCAGGTATTAATTCCGGCGGATCTTCCATATCAGAAGCAATTAATATTACTGCATCGCCACTGGTCTGAAACAATGCATAATACGGTGAACGCAAATGCCCGAAATTTCGAGAATTTACTATTATTTTGACAGATTTATCTTTACGAGCAATCTGTTTTAATATTTTAACTGTATTATCTGTTGATGCGTTGTCAATAAAAATATGTTCATACTTATATTTTTTAGACAACTTTTTCATTATATTTTTTACTCTATTATAAAATTCAGCAATATTCTCTTCTTCATTATAACATGGCGAAACTAAACTTATATATTTCATAAAACTACCTGTTAACTCTATTTCTTTTCAGGGTCAATATAATCTTCATCATCTTCAAATACTTCCCGGTATGGAACAGGAACGGGTTTATTCATTATTTTTGTTTCATATTTATTAATAAAATTTCTATCTTCCGCAATTAAACATGTATCTACGTATTCACCAAAATATTTTATATTTAAACCCCTTTTAATAATATCTTTTAACGGCTCCTTAAAGAAATTCCCTAAAGAAGTATGAATATAAGGGCAGGGCATTACATCACCATATTTAGTAATTGAAATCATTCTTGTTACAGCAATACATCCCAGATCAAGTCCATAACCTGGTGTAAGATGTGTAAAAACATTATATTTTTTTTCCAGTTGGCGCATATATTCCATATCCTTTCTATCAATTAATATATCATAATTACCTTCCCAGGCACCTACCGGCTTAGCATAAGTTACAAATACTCCTACTCCTTTTTCTCCGGCGAACTCTAAAAATTCAATAAATTCACTGGAGTGTATACGCTGCTTAGTAACAACTGTCGCTATAATTATATTTAACCCGGCCTTTAAAGAAGCATCTATGGCACGTATTGCTCGTTCATGAGAACCTTTTTGCATTCTGAATTCATCATGTTCTTTGGCATTTAAACTATCCAGACTTAACTGAATTTTGTCTACACCTATTTCTTTCAGGTGAAATGCTCTTTTTTCATCAAGGAACCATCCGTTTGTATCACTAACTATATAAAATTTCTGCGGATCAATAGCCTTTACAATATCATCAAAGTCAGGAAAGATTAACGGTTCTCCCCCTGTTATTACTATCTGCGCCAAACCCATCTCATCTGCCTGCCGCGATAACTCTTTAACATCTTCTATTGTAAACGCTCGCGCATCTCTTTTCCCTTGAAATCTTTTTATAGAACAATGTACACAACGAAAATTGCAAGTATAATCATATTGAAACTGTATAATTGCTATACTCTCACCTTTTTTTAGTTTCTCAGGATATTTTAATATTTTTTCATATACATAAGGCTTTTCCTCTTTTAATTTATTACGTTTTTGCAATTCATCTTCTTTTAATAAATTCTCTTCCATATTTATATCTCTCCTCGTTTTTTTTATATGTTAATACTTTTTTTCTCAATGTCAACCTAAATAACGAAAACTAAATATCAAAACAGGAATAGCCAACCATATTCGTATTATGCTTACGTACAAAATTCGTATAATCTTTTAATTGGTTGATAGAGACTAAACACATATTTTCATTATTTGAATAATATCTTTTATACCAATCAAGTGTCTTTTTTATTGCGGTAAAACTATCATATACAGGTATCCATTTCAAGAAATACATACTTTTGCTAATATCTAATTTTAATATATTTGCTTCATGTTTGCTATTATTTTTAACTATTTTATAACTGCCTTCTCCCCAAAACTTTATAGTTGTTTTTACAATTTC
>CAYQNP010000197.1:0-28237 GCA_964418785.1 uncultured Spirochaetia bacterium
AATAACAATAGAGAAAATTCCTATAGTAGAAATAGTTGCAGTATGTCTTTGAGCCATTTTAGATTCAGCATTATGAATTTTTCCGAATATTTTCATTATTCTTATTAATCTTAGAATTCTTGTAACTCTGATAGCTTTAACTACTTTTAAAACATTCAACACACCTATAGAGCTTTGTCCCACAGCAAGAGACCCGCTTAAAAGAAAATATAAAGATGGTCCGGAATTAAGCAGAAGCAGAGGTATGGATGCAAGGAAATCTACCCAGCCTCTGCGATATAATAAATATTTTTTTAATTCTTGATTTTTCGCAGCAATAATTGAGCGTACTATAAATTCAATTGTAAAAATAACATCAAAAATAAAACCTGCTATTAGAAGAGCGTTGCGTGCAGATATGCTCCATAAAGCATATTTACTGTAATCGTCAAGAAATGTCTGTATAATTACCAGTACGATTGCAGCAAGTATGAAATTTTCCCAGAAATTACCGGAAAATAATTTTTTACTGTTTTTCATATATACACCTTACCAATTATTATCAGCTGCTACTTTATAGAGTTCATCAAGCATTCTTTTATCAAAGCCGTAATAGTTCGCATTTTTTTTAGAAACAGCGAACCAGCTCTTATCCGGTGTTTCAGCTCCGCGTTCTATTTTTTCATAATGTCGATAATCCTGGAACCTGTGACTCATTATATACAGAAACCGCGCACTTGCTTCCTCTAATGCCGTCTTCTCTTCACTAAAATTCGATTTTACAGCCATTCTTAATATGCTTTCGCTGAAAATATCTCCCAGTTCTTTGTTCACTACGGACATAACAAGAGATATAAATTTGTTTTCTAATTTGGGAATTTTTTTTAAGTCGTTTAAATTTATTTTAACTGTTTTCTCACCTGTATCAATAGGAATCTTGATGTAAACAACATTTTTTAATAGTAAAAGAATTTTCATATAGTTTATATATTCTTCTACAGGCAGGTTTAATTTCTGAACTTTTGTTAATTCATTATATATAAATTGTCTTCTATCAAATATGTCTTTCATATATAATGATAATTTCCCGTGTTTAAAAATATTTATAACACTGTTAAAATTATATCTTACATCTTTATGCCGTAATAATTGAGATGTAAATGTAATAATTTTATTTTTAATTGTATTTTCGTCTACAGGTCTGCCTGTTAATTTGTTTAAAAAACTGAAGTTTATGTTATCATTTATGTAATTTGTTATAAACGGAGAAATTTCATTTACCACTCTGTCTCGTAAAACAACGAGCAGAAACTGTAAGGTTTCTTCAGCAGTGGCTTCAGGAAAAAATTGAGGTGTTCTTAATAACTCTTTTAGAGATGCCAGATTCTTTGTTATAAAGTTTATTATAAGTGTTTCACCTATTAGGATTGGTTCGTTCTTTATATTGGGGTTGCTAAAAAGATGAGTAACAAAGGCTTCCATTTTGTTTCTATCTAAATTTTCAAACATAATTAAATTTCTTTCTCTTTTATTTTTAAAAATTCGTTATTTGTAAGTCCGAATTTTGTTAATATTCTATAAGTATTTGCATTACAGTTTATTATCTCCATAATAACTTTATTTTTTTTCAGTTCTTTATGTAATTTGCCTAAAATATTAATTTCTTTACTACTTATATATTCGACATTAATTAAATCAAAAATTACTTTTTTTTTATTTTTTAATGAATTAAATGTAAAAGGCAAATCTTTAAAATTATCAAAATATTTTGAAGATGGCTTAAATCTGGAACTCTCTTTCTTCATAATATCTATTGTATAAAATAAAATTGGGAAGTCAAGGAGAAAAAACATATATGAAATATATAAAATAAAAGTTTATTTTTCTTGACTATTAAATTCAATGTTTTATTTTTTAGTAAATGATGTATTTATTTTGAGGACTATATAAAAACTTTTTATAATGAAAAAAATAAAAAATACAAGGATTATTCCTGTTACTGTTAAGATACTTTTTCTTTTCAGTCTTTTTATTCTAATATCAAATCTTACCACAAATTACATTAATTTGATTTTTAATCGTACAGAGCAGATTAAATTGATGAAGCAGCTTCTTGTTAAAGATTTGCGTTCCATAATAGAGTTTTGTAATACACAATATGAAATATACCAATATACACAGGATATAAAAGGTTCTATTCAAAGTATAGAGGATAATGCTTATAAAACATTAATAAATAAAAAAGCTGTGGTAATAGGTGTAATGACAAACGGAAATATATTTTTTCAGGCTTCAAAAATAAAAAAATATCCTGTTTTTAATGATACGGAAATTTTGCATAAATTACTGGAAAACAGGAAAAAAGATATTAATGAAGGTGCTGTGAATTTTAAATTTAATGGAGAAAAATATTTCGGGGTTTATAAATATAACTCCAAATGGAAGATTTTTATTATTAGAGCAGAAGAATTAAACGAGTTTTATCACCCTTCAAGAGTTATTTTTAAAAATATAAGTATAATAATTCTGATTTTTACTTTAATTATATCGATTGTAGGTATATATGTATTAAATTACATACTGCGTTTTATTAAAATAATTTCCGACAACATAATGGATATGATAAAAAATCAGAAATTAAAAATAATAGATTTAAAAGGAGCACCTAATGATGATATAACCTTTCTCGGTATGGCGTTTAACTCATTGTCAAGTACAATTGATACCTTAATAAATATATTCAGGAAATTTGCTACTCGTGATGTTGCTGTAAAAGCTTATAAAGAGAAATTTATAAAATTAGAAGGACAAAAAAACGACTTAACAATTCTTTTTTCAGATATAAAAAGTTTTACTTTTATAACAGAAACTCTGGGAACAGATATTATAAAATTATTAAATATGCATTATGACAGGGCAATTCGGGAAATACTTGAATTAGACGGAATAATCGGTTCTATTATAGGAGATGCCATACTTGCTGTTTTCGGTACAGTAGGAAACAATAAAGCAAAGTCTTATAATGCAGTAATAGCAGCTTACAGAGTGCAGGATGTTGCTGCTTCTTTGCGGTTAAAGATGTACAAGCGGCGCGAAGAGATAATGAGAAAATACGGAACACTTACCGAGGAAGAGGAGCGTATATTTAAAGCAGTTTTGCTGGAAGTAGGAGTCGGAATAGACGGCGGAGAAGTATTTTACGGAAATATTGGCTCTTATGTCAGAATGACCAATACAGTTATAGGAGATACTGTAAATTCTGCTTCCAGACTTGAAGGCTTAACCAGAATTTATAAAGTCCCTGTTATATGTTCCGAATACATAAAAAATGATATTGAAGAGAATGTTAAAAATCATAATATTACATTTGTAGAACTTGATAAGGTAAAGGTAAAAGGAAAAACTGTGGGTAAAAAGATATTCTGGCCTATATTTAATGAAGATATAGATAAAACTTTACGACGAAATCTTAATATTTTTTCAAAAGGACTTGAATTTTACTTTAATTGTAAATGGAAAGAAGCACATAAATATTTCAGCAGATGCTCTTTGTCTGTGGCAAAAGTTTTTGCTGAAAGAACACGCAGGAATAAATGTCCCAAAGGATGGAACGGTATATGGACAATGACGACAAAGTAAAAGATATTGTTGTTAAAAGTAAAAAAATATTCCTTAAAGACGAACTTGATAAATATGCTGAAAAACCGCAAATATATTCTCTTGAAGATGAATTTTCTAAAACCAGGTACAATAAAAATTATAAGTTATACATTTTTATATCTCTATTTATAGGTTTAATAATATTAAGTACTTTTCTTATAACAGGTTATATACAGCGTTCAAAGGATACTTTTAAACTTCAAAGTTTTGAAGATTTTAAATTGCAGGAACTTTTTAATACTGTTAAGAAAAATGAAACCAAATTGAAATTGATAAATGAAAAAATAAGTCAGCTCAGGTTGGAACTGCAGAAAAAGTTGAATAATGTAAAATCAAAAAAAGAGAAACGGAAACTGGAAAAAATTTATAATCGCAGAATAAGAGTTTTAGTTAGGCGCAGAGCAAAAATACAAAAAGAAATAGATAAATATGATAAAAAACTTCAGGAAACTATAAGTAAAGCAGAGGAGATGGTTAATAATTTTAAAAAGTTACATAAAATTCAAATGAGAGAACAGAAAAACAGATTAACTTTGAAGTATAATCCTTATTTTACTTCTCCGTCATTGATAAATATTTTAAGATACAAAGTCCCGAGTGTTGATAAATTTTCACTATATTATTTTAGTCCTGTAATAACAAAAGAAAAAATAATGAGTGAAAACGAATTTAATGATTTTAGAAAAATGATATCTGCACAGAGTAAATTAATAGAAAGATTAAATAAAATTCCGTATAGGAATTCCGTTGCCCCTGCATTGAGAAAAATCTTTTATTTGAATAATAATATTATAAATACCTATGAAAATTTATGGTATCGTCTGGTGGGTGCTAATATAAAAAAGAGTGAAATTATAAGCAGATATAATTTTGCATTTAATGAACTTGCAGATAAGGAAGGAGAAAACGGATATATAATTGATGCAGAGAATCCTGACGATATACTGGTGTTTATAAATAAAAAAATAAATATTAAGAATAATGATATTGCTCTGGTGTTTAGAACTGAAGATGAATATATCGGAAAAATAAAACTGTTTAAAACAGATAATTATATTAAGGCAAAATTAATTGAAACAGCAACCAATAAATCGTTACAGCCGTTTGACAAGATCTTAATTATGATTAATCAGGAGTAAAAAAATGAAAAGAAATTCTTTTTTCTTACTTGTTGTATCTCTATTATTTATTTTTACGAATCTGTATGCTTTTGACTGGAATAATGAAGATCTGCAGGATAAGGAGAAAATAACAGTTGTTCATATAACAAATATAAACGGAAGTAAAAGTGTAGTTCTTGAGGACAGTAAGCAGCATCAATTTACTGTAACTTATAAGAAAGAGTTTAATTTGAGCAGAGCATTAGATATATTGGAATTAAAGAATACTTTTTTTTCGTTTGCTAATATTAAAGTAAAAGATATTAATTTTATTATTAATAAAGCCGGGATAGATGTAATTCTGTTGCCGTCGAGTGTAATTGTGAATAACACCAATATAATAAAATATATACCTTCCGGATTGTTTTTTTTATATAATAAGAATAAGGAACTTCAATATAATTTCAGGATGACAAAAGATAATCTTTTTATGAGAATAAAAGGATATTTTCTTGGAGAAGATAAATTAATTGCGAAAATACAGGAAGCTTTACAGAATCCGTCTGCATATATTAAAAAGAGAGACCCAGAATACTTTCTTTCTAAATTAGAACAATTGGAATCTAAATTGGATAAACTTGAGAAAGAGAACAGTATGCTTAAATGGGCTGTTATTACCTTGATAAATGACGATATTATCCCCAGAAAAGCAATAGAAGAAGTAATAAGAATAAAGAAAAAACATCCTGAATATGGTAAGAAGAAAATAGCAAAAGAACTTGATAAGAAAGATATAGATATTTCTAAAAGTGAAGTAAATATTATACTTACAGTATATTTCAACGAATTTGATGATTAAGTAATACAAAACTCTCTTTTTTTCAGTCTTCTTATATTAAACCATCTTATATTTAAAATTTATTTTTTATAAAAAGAAAAGGGGGAAAGCCGTGTTTAATACTGGGGGGTATTAAACACGGCTTAAAATGTAGCTGGGCGCTACATTAATATATAAGAAGTGAGGGACTTAAGATATAAAAGGGGGCTATGTGCTTCTTTACTTCTATTATATATAATAACTTTTTTCATAATATCTTCTCATTCTCCTGCAATGTTAAATTTAACTCATCCGAAAAATCCGGAAACTCATTAATGTTTTTCTGTTCAAACCACATCTGGTCTTCCTTCCATGCGCATTCTTTGCAAACATATTCTCCTTCATAAAATACAGATTTAATCTTTGTTTCATTTTTTATGTCCTTTCCGCAATAAATGCATTTACTCACGACCTCGAACCTTCCTGTAATCAAGATAGTAAAATATTAACTGCCCTAATTTTTTCTTTTTTACATATAAAGGTACAACTAACTTCCCGACTATCCGGTCGTTTTTTATAAATCTAAATGAATTTTTATCTACATTATTTTCCGCGTAATTTATAACCTCTTTTTTCTCTTTCTCTTTTATTTTTTGAATATTTGCGTCTAAATCACCTGCTACTGATTTATATGTTCTTTCACTTATTGGTACATATATGTGTAAATTCGAAAAATATTTGTCATTAACTTTTATCAGTAGAGTAGTTATATCTGAATGAAATATTCCTTCGAATTTATATATAACTTCAAGTAAATTGATTCTTCCTTCAACATTTTTTGAATACTTAAATACTTCATAAACGAGGTTTATATTTTCTACTAACTGTTTATAGGATAAATAATTATCATTCTCAACTTTAATTTTTGTGTTTTTTTCAATCTTTTTTAAATCTTCAATGTCGACTATTTTGCTCTTTAAGTAATTTAAGATATAGTTGTTTTCTCCATGTTCATTCTCTTCTTCAAGCAGTTCTTCTTCAAAGTAATCTGTTTCTTTACTTAACATTTTACTCATTTTTATACCTTCCTCCTATTATTATACAATAACCGTGCCAATTACTCGGTTTTTTAAATTTATTATAATTCTTTATATTTGTTAAATAATAAATCATATAATTATATAGCGTGCCTGTTAAAAATTTTATTTTTTGTTACTTTATTACACATAACTTCGCACCTTGTTATATCTGTTTATATTTATGAAATTATACTGATGTTTCAAAAAGAAACACTGTTTTTTATTCCAGATTATATTTATTAATTTTCTCCCATAATGTTTTACGACTTATTTTTAATATTTTTGCTGCTTTGCTTTTATTGTTATTAACGAGCTTTAATATTTTTCTAATGTGTTCAATTTCAATTTCTTCCAGTGATTTCAGTTCATTAAAATCAACATCCGGATTTTCTTTAAAAACTTTAACTTTATCAATAACCGACGGCATTGTTAACATTTCAAGAGGAATATGGCGTATGGCAATAGTATCTTCTTCTGTTAATAGTACCACTCGTTCCATTACATTTCGTAATTCTCTTACATTACCCGGCCAATGATAACTTGAAAAGACCTCCCAGGCTTCCGGGCTTATGTGTTGGATATTTTTATGAAATACTTTATTAAAATGAGCCAGATAATGTTCTATTAATGCTTTTATATCCTCTTTTCTTTCTCTTAAAGGCGGAATATGAAATGATATAACTTTTAATCTATAATATAAATCGCTTCTGAAAGTACCTTTTTTTACTTCTTCTTCAAGATTTTTATTTGTAGCAGCAATGATTCTTACATCCGTAGTAATTTTTTTAGTTCCGCCTACCCGCAGGAAACTTTTAGTTTCAATAGCTCTCAGCAATTTTGTCTGAATCAAAGGAGTAAGTTCCCCTATTTCGTCCAGAAAAATTGTTCCGTTTTCAGCTATTTCAAAGAGACCGATTTTTAATTTATCTGCACCTGTAAAAGCCCCTTTTTCATGGCCGAAAAGTTCGCTCTCAAGGAGATTTTCAGGCAGGGCAGCACAATTTATCTCTATAAACGGTCCGGAAGCCCTTTTACTGTTATTATGAATGTACTTTGCTAAAACTTCTTTTCCAACACCTGTTTCTCCCCAGATTAAAATAATTCCAACTTCACTGATAGCTACTTTCTGAGCAAGATGTAAAATTTCATCCATAGCAGGGTCTTTATAAATAAAACCTTCTTTTGAAGATTTATCTATGATTTTTTTTAAAATTTCTCTCTCTTTTTTTGCTTTTCTGTTCTCGATTGCTTTTTCAACGAGTAAGAGAAGTTCTACATTGTTAAAAGGTTTACTTATGTAATCGAAAGCGCCTAATTGTAATGCTTCCATAGCAAGTTTGCCGCTGCTGTATGCTGTTAATAATATAAAAGCACTGTCCGGTGCAGCCTGGTTTTTAAATAATAGTAAATCAAGTCCTGTCCCTTTCGGAAATTTATAATCGCTTATAATCACATCGTAATTATGCTCTTTTATTTTTTCTTTCGCTTCTTCTAATGATAAGGCTGTATCTATTATGTAATTGTTTAATTGTAATACTTTTGCTGTCACATTTGCAAGATCAGCATCGTCGTCAACTATTAATATATTCGATCTCATAATTTATTTATATTTTTTTATATGTCTTCCGATAATATAACTATAATATGAAAAATGTCAATCAAAATAAAATAAAATTTCTTAGAGCACGATTTTCGCTTATTACCAATCAAACAACTAAAAATTATCCATGTTTAATATTTGATACAGAGGATAACGGTATATGTATGAAATCATCTGCTCCTCTTTTTATAAATGATCATCTGAAACTTATTATTACCATTAAACAGATTGATTATACCTGTGAAATTATCATTACAAACAGACTGCATGACTATTTTCACATAAATTTTCTCGCTTTTTCAAAAAATGAACAGAAAGATATAGATACACTTTTAAATTCTATATTAAACAAAAGATGCTAATGCATCCTCTTCCGTGTCATAAATATCAAACATATCAATCAATTCTACTATTTTAAAAATCTTTCTTGTTGTTTCGCTGAGTCTCATTAATTTTAAAACACCATTAACTTCTTTTAACTTTCTGGATATGGCTATAAATATTCTTAATCCGCTGCTGCTTAAGTATTCAACGCCATGCAAATCTATTAATAATTTTGTGTGTCCGTCGCTTATTAATTTATTAATCTCTTCTTCTACTTCTGCTGAATAATGAACATCTAATCTCCCTTCTAGATAAATTATAGTAACATCTTTATTACTTTCCGGATTTTTTATTTTTAAAGCCATTTAAAACCTCCTTGCTGTTCTTTTTTAAGTATTTAACCATCCTGACCTCATTTTCATTTCTTAAATTTGTATTTTTCAAATAAAAGGTTACTTCATCCATAAATTTTTTCATTAAAAATATCCCAAGTCCGCCTATTTTTCTTGTATCAAGTTCATTTGTAAATATAGGTTCTTTAATTTTTGACGGATCAAAAGTTTGTCCATTATCAAATAATGATATTTCAATTTTATCGTTATTTACATTTATATTTACTCTGATTTTTCCGCCTTCTTTGCCTTTATATGAGTGCATTATTATATTTGTCGCTGCTTCGTCAACAGCAATTAAAATCTCTTCCCGTATTTCTTTGTTAATTCTTATTTTTTTTAGGATATTATCAAGATATATACTTATCTGTTCCAGATTCTCTGTTTTTGCTTCGAATGTTTTACTGTAATTTTTATTCATATCTTTTTAAACAAATTTTAATACTAATAATGTTATATCATCAAACTGCGGCATTCCCACAGCAAATTGATTGACTGCTTCTATAACTTTATCTTTTATTTGATTTGCATTTAAATGTTTATTAAGACGAATGACTTCCTTTAATCTCTCCATCCCAAATTCTTCACCGATTTTGTTCATTGCTTCAGTAACTCCGTCTGTATAAAGTACCAGTATGTCTCCGGGTTTATAATTTATTGATGATTCCATATATATACTGTCGTCTGATATTCCGAGCGGAATCCCCTTTGCATTAAGCAGTAAAAAATTGTCTTTTTCATTATCGTATAATAACTGGTCATTATGTCCTGCACTTCCGAATTTTATAAGTTTCTCTTTTAAATATAGAACCATATAGAACATAGTAACAAACATTCCGGATTGTGAATCCTTAAAAATATATTTATTTGATTCTTCTAATACTCTTGATGGTGAAACAAGATTTCTCGATTCAACTCGCGTAATACTCCTTGAAAAAGCCATAAACATACTTGCCGGAAGACTTTTTCCGGAAACATCGGCTATAAGAAATGCGTGAACTTCGTCCTCTATACTGACATAATCATAAAAATCTCCGCCAACCTCTTTTGCAGGAATATTATATGCTGAAATATCTATTCCTTCTAATTTTGGAAATTCTTTCGGAAGAACATGCTGCTGTATTTTCTTTGTTACTTCCAGTTCTTTTTCTATTTTCTGCTTTTCCAGATATTCATTATAATATACTATATTTTCATAATTTTTCCCGATTTGAGCACTTAAAGCAAGAAATGTAACGAGGTCGTCTTTATTAAACCCGGACCCGTCAGCTTTGTCTGCTGCATTTAAAACTCCAATTACTTTATTCCGAAATTTTATAGGTACTGATAAAAATGAGTCTGTTTTATATCTTAACTTTTTATTCCTTCCAAAGCGTCTATCTTTATTCATACTCTCCATTAGAATGGCTTTTTTGTCTTTTAAAACTTTACCTGATATATTTTCCCCTACTTTTACTTTTATAGTATCAATTACTTCTTTTGGAATTCCTATGGCTGCTTTTACCTTTAAAACTTCTTCAGTCTCGTCCAGAATCATTATTGAGACCCTGTTTATATTAAATTCAACATTAATTATGTCAACTGATGCCTTAAATAATTTTTCAATGTCTGTCTCAAGGGTAATATCACTGCTTAGTTTATATAATGCCTGAACTTCCTTAACCTTGTGGTTTAATTCTTTGTTTGCTTTTTGCAGATTATATATTAAATCTCTGTTGTAAATAGCAATTGCTGCCTGATCTGCAAAAGCCTGAAACATATCTAAATCGTATTTATCAAATCTGTCTCTGCCTCTGGAATTTATAACTTCAAGAACACCTATAACTTTACTTCGTACCCGCATCGGAACAGCCAGTATGTTTCTTGTTACAGTTTTTGTTGTTTCGTCTGCTGCTTTATATACGCGAGGATCATTTACCGCATCATCGATTATTAAAGGATGTCCTGTCTTTGCAACTATTCCTGCAATCCCCTGACCCATAGGAATTCTTATCTCTTTTAATTTATCACTTCCTGCACCGGCAGTTATATTGAAATATAGTTCCTGCGTCTCTTCGTCTATCAGCATTAAGGAACTTCCTTCTGCATCAAGAACATTTTTTGCAGATTCCATTATATAATTAAGCAGTTTCTCAAGTTGAATAGTGGTGTTTATTGTTTTTGATACTTCTATAAGTGTAGATAATTTCCTGTAAGCTGAATTTGCAATATTATATAATTTAACATTCTCAAGTACTGTTCCGAGTGTATTTCCAATAGACAAAAGAAGATTTACATCATCTTTTGTAAATTCTTTTTCACCGCCGCCTTTGTCAAATATCTCTATTACACCGAGTATTTTGTTTTTAACCCTAATAGGAACACAGATAAGATTTTTAGGAATATAATCTATTTTTTCCCCTATGTCTCGATTAAAACTTGGATTTGACTCTACATCATTATCAATAATAGACTCGCCTGTAAGAGCAACCTTCCCTGCAATACCTTCTCCAAGTTTAATTTTAAAGGTTTTTATAACATCTGCTTTATCGCCCCGTGCAACCCCTATTTCCATATGCTCCCCGGTCCTGTCTAACAGCATTATTGAACCGGAAGGAACTTTAAATAAATCAAGTATTAAATCAAGTGTAATGTTTAATGCTAATTTTATGTCTGTTTTGGAGTTTATTATTTTAGACAGTTCTTCTACTGCTCTTAGTCTTATCTTTAAAAGTTCATTTATTTCAAGCAAGGCTTTATTTTTCTTTTTTAATTCCTCTATCTCTTCTTTTATCATTATAAAATAAATTATAATTATATTATTTCATAAGTCAAATTATTTTTCCGGTAAATTAATGATGTTTTTGCCAGTCTCTGATGAAATTTTCTACAGATCTGTCGTAGGTTCTTTCTGCTTCAGGTGAAAAAAAACAGGCAGGTACTTCACCAAGACTTCTGTGATAACTTATACATTCACAGCAAATTCCTTTTCTGGGACACGGTTCATAAGTACAATTGCATTTTGCAAGATTACTCTGCTGTTTACATTCCATAGCCAACCTCCGAATTTTATTATTTTAGTAAATCGTTTATAAATGTTATTATCTCTTCTTTTGTTTTTTTATCTGTATCTTTTTTTATTACTATTCCGTATTTCTCAGTAATCTGTATTGTATCAAAATCAGTTATAGGCAGACTTTTTATATCTCCGGCAATAAATGACCACCGTTTCCCGAATATCTCTACAAACCATATATCTGTTTTAAATACTGTTCTTATTGTTTCAGTTATATCATTAAATTTAGAAATATAAATCTCTTTCTCCTTGCTTAACTCTCTCATAGGATTCTTTAAATTTGGGATAAACATCTTTTAATTTTAGTTTTACTTCACGGATTTCTTTATTTATTAATTCTTCCCCTATTTTTTTAGTTTCTTCAGAGGCAAAATCGTCGAGCCATTCTCTGAATGTTAAAACTGCATTAAGTTTACAGAACCATCTTTCCTGTCCGTTTCTTAAAGTGTTCATTATAAGTTTTCCTGTTCTGCCGCATCTGTAGCCGGCTGTGCAGAATGATGTAATATTTCCCATTTCAGCAAGTTCTCTTATTACTTCGTCAAGACTTCTTGTATCCCCTATTACAAATTGTTGTCTGTCTGCTTCCTGTTTTTCATAGGTGTCACTATATGCTCCGAGTCCTATTCGTGTGGATGCATCAGTTTGTGTTATTCCAAGAGGCATAACTTCCCGTCTTAGTTCAGCTGTTTCTCTTGCTGTTAAAATCATACCGGTATAAGGTATTGACAGTCTTATTACTGCTAATAATTTTTTAAAATCTTCATCGCTGACTTTATATTCGGGATTTTCTGTTAAAGGCGCGTTTAAAGCCGGTTCGAGGCGTGGAAATGATACTGTATGAGGACCTATGCCGAATTTCTTTTCCAGCTCAATTGCATGATAAAGTAAACCCATAACTTCAAATCGCCAATCGTATAACCCGAATAATACTCCGATAGCAACATCGTCTACACCTGCTTCAAGCGCCCGGTGCATAGTGTATAATCGCCATTTATAATTCCCTTTAATTGTATTCGCCGGATGAACGCGCTTATATGTGTCGTGATGATAAGTCTCCTGAAATACCTGATATGTGCCTATCCCAACATCTCTGAGCATTTCAAGATCTTTTATTGACATAGGTGCAGCATTTATGTTCACTCTTCTAATCTCTCCTGTGCCTTTCTTTACCGGAACTTTGACTTCATAAATCGCTCGTATTGTATCTGCTATGTAATTTGCATCAGATTCCGGGTGTTCGCCATATACAACTATTACCCGTTTATGCCCTATTTTCCCGGCAATTACTTCCGCCTCTTTTTTTATTTTCTCGAGCGATAATTTTTTCCTTTGCTCTTCTGTATTATCATGCCTAAACCCGCAGTAAAGACAGTTATTAACACAAAGATTACTGCAGTATAATGGTGCAAATGTTACTATCCTGTTATCATAAACTCTTTTTTTTATCTCTCCTGCTGTTTTAAATATCTCTTCCCATAATTCCGCATCTTTTACATTTAATAATGCTGCAGTCTCTTCAGGTGCTAATGTCTCAATATTAAGAGCCTTTTGTATTATGTCCTGAATATATTTCTTATCCGGATTTTGCTGGTTTTTCAGATGATTCTCTATTTCTTCATCATTTATAAAGTCTTTGTCTCCGTCCATATATTTTGTTATCTCTTCTTCTTTTATTACTGTTTTCATCCATTCAAGCTCTTTTTCCGTGTACGGCACTTTATTCATTTGTTTACTCCTTTATTACTTAATTCGTTAATTAATTATAATCTATAAATAAAAAAAGTCAACCATTTTGTGAAAAAAATCACATTCTTCTTTCCTTTAAATGGGGACGGTGCGTCTTTTTTATTGCTGAAAAAATATCTGCTTAATATTTCTTGAAAAAATTTTTTTAAAATATATAATATATATAAACAGTTTTCAGGAGGCTTTGTTATGTTAAAAAAAATTGTTATATATACAATAATGCTTTCAATATTCCCATTATATCTGTTTTCAGGCAATAATATTCAAATTATAGGATTTACAAATAAAGTGGAATTAATGCAGTTGTCTAAACGCAAACGAAGCTGGAAATTAGTTAATATCGGGGATATATTAGATAAGAAAGATAAATTAAGAACAGGTCAGCAGGGAAAAGCATTACTGAATTTCAGAGATTATAATTTTTCTTTACTTAATTTCAGTTTATTAAAGGTAAAATCTGTACCAACGGATACTCGAAACAGATTAATTCTGGATGTAAAATACGGAAAAATAAGAGTTAAATCTGTTACAGAAAGCAGCAATAAAAATTACGAAGTTGTTATAAATACGATTTACTCAACAATTAAGTTAAAAGGGACAGATGTGGTAGTGGATGCAGGAATAGGGCAGCCTAATAATATTTATGTTTTTGAGGGAGATGTAATAGTAAACAGTAAAAATAATCCCGGTAAACCTGTAACATTAAAAGCAAATCAGATGTTAAAGATAGATGCCAATTCAAGCGATATTAAACCTGTTGATATACCGAAAGAAATATATAAAGAATATAATGTAAAAGCACCTGTTCCTCCTGCACCTGTGAAACCGGAACCTAAAACAGAACCGAAAAAAGAACCTGTCCCACAGGTTACAGCCAAAACAAATAAAAAAGAAGAAAAAAAAGTAGTACAAAAACCCAAACCCAGGAAGAAACCGAAACCTAAAAAGCAGGCCAAAAAGAAAAAAAAGAAGCAGGAAAAGAAAAAAGAACCATGGTGTAAAAATCCTCATTTTGAATTTAAATTTAATATGGATTTTCAGTATTTGAATGTTAATAATACAGGTTTAATGCTGCTTGCTTTTATGCCTGAATTCGGATACTGTAAAATAGGACTTGGTTTATATCTGCCTATTATATTTCCTATTTTAACACCGAATGATTTTTTCTATTCAAAGAGGTGGTATAACCATAATGAATGGGATTTTATGGGCTTTTCAGATTCACTTCACGATCTTGCTATAAAAATAATATATGTAAGATACGGACACAAGGGAGATCCTTTATATGCCCGCATAGGTTCTTTGCCGTCCGTTACATTGGGAAACGGATTTATAATGAATAATTATTCAAATATGCTTGATTTTCCAACGGTCAGAAGAATAGGTCTGGAATTTGCTTATGTTTATAATCATCTCGTAGGGATAGAACTATTTTCCTCTGATATAACCAAAAATAAACTTCTTGCATACAGATTAATGGGATTTCCTCTTGGGTGGAATAAAAGTTTCGGCTTGTTATATAAATTAGAAATAGGTCAGACTTTCGTTATTGATAAAGAAGCCTCCGGCTCAAAGAATAAAGTTATAAATTGGGGGTTTGATCTTGGACTTCCTTTAGTAAGCACGCCTATATTTAACCTGAGATACGGTATGGACTGGGCAACTTATTCTGTTTATGCTCCTGACTTTTTCGGAAAAGAAGAATGGAAAGGTTCCGGAAATTGGGGCTTTACAACGGGATTTAGAGGAAATATCCTGATATTTTTATATCGAGCAGAATACAGGTATTTAAAAGATAATTATATATCAGAGTACTTTGATTCCTTTTACGAAGTTCAGGGTATGAGAGAAATTAAGTTTTTAAGTCTGTTAAATATGTACACTTCTGATTCAAAGGATGTATTAAACGGATATTTTGCTGATATAGGATTAAAGATTTTAAATGCCGGGGCAGTGGGTGCATGTTATCAGGAGTATTATAATAAAGATAATGTAATGCAGAATAATAAGGCAGAGTTATATCTTAGGGTTAAAAAAGGAGTAATACCTCTTTTTTACGGAACTGCTTCTTACGATAAGATTAATGTAGTCGGTCTTACAGGACCAAGAGGTTTATTTGGCAGTTTATACTCTGAAAATACAATTCTAACATTTGACGGCGGTATTAAACTTATATCTATTATGTATATAAAACTATTTTACCAGAAAACTTTTTATTACGATTCAAACGGAGATCTTAAATCTAATGTTACTTATAGTTTAGGAATGAATCTGGGATTTTAAGATGGGCGAGATTATAGAATTATCACCGGAAGTATTTAACAGAATTGCAGCAGGAGAGGTTATTGAAAATCCTGCATCTGTTGTAAAAGAACTTGTTGAAAATTCACTTGATGCAGGTGCTGATTTTATTAAGATAATAATTAAGCAGAGCGGAAAGAAAGAGATAACAGTTGCAGATAACGGCAGAGGTATGTCAGAAGAAGATGCACTTTTATCTATAAAAAAGCATACTACAAGTAAGATAAAAAATGTAAATGATTTACATAAGATTAAAACATTCGGATTTAGAGGTGAAGCTTTATCGTCAATTATATCTGTTGCTATAGTTGACGTAATAACAAAAAGAGATAAAGACGATATTGCTGTAAAACTGCATATTGAAAATTCCGGAAAAGATGTATCTTTAAGTAAGGCAGGAGCAAACACCGGCACAACTATAAGTGTTTTCAATCTGTTTTATAATACTCCTGCAAGATTAAAATTTTTAAAAAGTGATTCTTCCGAGCTGACACGAATTAAGAATATTTTTACTTCAATAGCTATGGCGAATTTTGATGTACGGTTTGAATTATATGTTGACAATATGGAGCCTATTATTTACAAAAAACAGACAACAGTACTCGATAGACTTTCGGAAATTTACGGAGAGTCTATTAAGAATAAACTTATTTTTTTTGAGACTGACCGACAATCTTTTAAAATTTACGGATATGCCGGCAAACCGGACTTTAATAAACCGAATAGAACTTCGCAATTTTTATTTTTAAATCGCAGACCTATTAAGACTAAATTTTTCAGTTATTGGCTAAGTGTAGCATTTGATAATTTTTTAATGAAAGGCAGGCACCCGGTTGCTTTTGTTTTTATTAATGCATCTCCTGAATTTGTGGATGTTAATGTTCATCCTGCTAAAACCGAAGTTAGATTTTTAAATGAATCTGTGCTAAGCGGTACAATCATTAATTCAATTCGAAATGCCTTAAATAATACGGATATTATCCCTGAAGTTTCTGTTAAACAGGAATCTGTAACTGAGTTTAAAGAGGAAGTTAAAACATCGTTAATGAATTTTTATGAAAAACATACTTCAGCAAATAATAACTATCCTGATACAAAAATTTCAGATTCGTCTGTAACCAAAAAATCTGTTTCTTACAATAATGAAAAAGACGAAAATAATTATCCGTATATAAAAGAAAATTATTTTACCTTATTCAATACATATATATTTCTTGAGCAGGGAGAAAATGTTTTAATAATAGATCAGCATGCAGCTCATGAGAGAATAATATATGAAAGATTAAAAAGAGATATAGAAAAAAGAGAAAATATAAAACAGAATTTATTAATTCCCATAAATATTAATCTTACACCTGATGAATATGAAGTTGTTAAAAATAATATTGATATACTTGAAAGTATAGGGTTTGACATAGAAGAATTTGGAATTAATTCTTATGTTCTTCGCTCTGTGCCGGCATACATAAGACATTCAAACGACAAAGAACTCTTTTTTGATATAGTTGCGGTACTAAAAGAAGGAAAAAAGATTTCGCGAAAAGAAGTATTTGATGAAATACTGAAAACAATGTCCTGCAAATCTGCGGTTAAGGCAGGAGATTATCTTAATAAGGAGCAGAAAGAATATTTAATTAAAGAATTATTAAAAGAGGAAGAAGTATATAACTGTCCGCACGGAAGACCTGCTGTTATAAAACTGAGTAAATATGAAATTGAGAAATGGTTTAAGCGTAAATTATAATATAACTTTTTAAAAGTAGAAATATATAGAAATTTTGTGAGAACCCAGATCTCCGCTTATATTAAAAGTATAGGTGAAAGTATAGTTAAAGTTTATTTTCATAGTGGAGTTTATTTTATAAGAAGTTCCTGCTCCAAAATCAAATTCATCCGAATTAATACCTGTTCTTAATAACAGCATATCTTTTAAAAATGAAAACTCTAATCCAAATGCGAAATTAAAAATATTATTTCTATATATAAAATCAATATCTGTTTTTAATGAATCACCTGTTTTGGTAAGATAAGGAAATAAATAGGCAAGTCCGAATCTGTATTCTGCCGGAATTAAATCTCTGGAATATATGCCTATATCCGGATAATTTAAATTCTTTATAAATATGCCTGCATTTAATTCAGGTAAAAAATTTATAAATTTTTTTATTAATATTCCGCTGTCTATTCCCATATTACCAGACGAGGTTTGTGTTGAAAACACCGGGTCGATTAGACTTCTTTCATCCATTGTAAAACTATTATAGAAATATTTAAAATTTATTCCTGTATAAATTTCCGGACCTGAAATTTTTATAAATTTATTAATGTTTACCGCATAACTGACAATAAAGGTGTTTTCATTATATAAATCGCTTGTGGAAAAATTATTGAATCCAACCCCTATGGTTCCAATATTAACAATGGGCATACTCGCAGCAAAATAAAGGTAACTGATATCCACCTGATCAAGACCGAGAAACATCTTAGAATAAGTAATTAATACGGATTTATTTAATATAGAACTTAACCCTGCAGTATTGTACATTTGAGATGCTGTATCGTCGGCAATGGCAGTAAAGGCTCCTCCTAATCCTGAAACTCTTGCTGATATTGTATTCCCATCTTTAAATGCAGAATAAATATTATTTGTAAAAATAAGTTTTATTATTAAAATAAAAAAAATTCTTTTTTTCATATTTCCCTCACTTAACAATTAGAACAGTTCCGCTGATTCTTTTTGCGTTATTATTAATTGTAACTATGAATTGATATATATATATTCCGCTTTCAACTATATTATTTTCGTTGTCTTTGCAGTCCCATATATTTGAATTTAATTTTCTTATGATTCTCCCGTTTATATCCATAATTTTTATTTCAGTATTATCCGGCACACCATCAAAATAGACACAATCATTTATGCCGTCATCATTGGGAGTAACAATTCTCTCTTTAGGTCTAAAAAATTCTTTAGTTAAATCAGGACTTGAGAATATACCTATAATAGAGGAGTGGGAGATATTTACTCTTATTATATTTTCTTTAGGATCAATTATTCCGCCGAGATATTTCCATGTAAAACCATCCCACAGAAAAGCTGCTAAAGTATTTTCTGATATATCTGTCTCAATGCCGTCAATTGTTTCCACTTTTCCATTATTATTTATATCCAGGTATAAAAGTTCAGCTGTGATATTTTTTTTAAAATTTATAGCAGGTGATATTTTATACATCATTAAAGGTGTCTGATTTCCTGTTATTCCTGTTCCGTTAATGAATTCGTTTTTTTTGTATATCTGGCTGAAAGTTATTGTTCTGTCAGGATTAATAGAACCTGCAGGAATGGTGAGTTTCGCTGTTCCGTCTTCCGGATTTCCGTCATTTAATTTAATATCTAAATCTTCAGAAGTGATTTTTTTTGAAACTTCCGGTATAAAAAATATTGTATTGGTTCCTGTATTTGTAGTTCGATGGCTATTTTCTGCTGTGAAATAATATTCAATACCGGTTGCGCTGAATTTTTCAGCGGGTATTTCCGCTCGCAGTCTGTAATTATAACTTTCCGGATAATATGATTTTTCTGTAAAATTGGTATCACCTTTTGGGGCGTAAAAAAAGCTTATTTTACTGATTTTCTCGGTATCTGAAAAATCAGCATAAAAAATGATTTTATCCCCTATAATATTTAAATAATCCGGTGCAGAATATGTTATCCCCGGTGCAGATGTTATAGGTGTCTCCGTGAGAAAATCTATATATAGATGTGTGCTGTAAGTGTCATCCTTTTCAATGTAAAAATGAGATGCAATGTAAATATATAAATTTGTAGTTTCTGTAATTATGTTTGAATACGGAAATGCTCCTAATATATTGTTTGATATCAATACTCGGTTTTTTAATGAATTTTCCCAATCATAGTCCCTTATATCTTTAATAACAGACCAATCATCGTCATTGTTTGTAGAGAAAGTTAAACTATTGTTTGTATTCGTATATACCTGCCAGTATAAAGGTATTCTCAGTGAAGGATTTGCGTTTCCTATTAAACCGTTAAATATATTTCCGGCTGCAGTACAGTTGGAATTATCTGTATAAATCTGTATCGCATAATCTGAAGAATTTGATACTGAAAAATTTAGTTTAATATATTGTTCTGCAATTATTGAAGAATTATTAGAAATAATACCGAATGAAATACCGGTGCCTGCCGGACTGTTGTTGGTTCTGTTGTAAATATTTACAGAAATTGAGTCGCTGTAAAGTGCATAATGAAACAGTATAAATATAATACTAAAAAAAATCTTTTTCATAATTATTTTTCCAGTTGTATTTGATCTATAAATACGGTTCCTGTATTTGTTATATCACTGCACCATTGATTAATTGCAAATTCAAGTTGACTTACTCTGGTTAAGTTTACATTTGAAAAATTTACAAGCGGTACAGTTATTTTTTGCCAGTTTGTATTTAAAAGAGGATTATTTCCGCCTGATGATTCAGAGGTATAAACAGCCTGACTTGCACCGTCATAATCTTTAATATTAATTTGAAGCTGTTTCGGATTATTTTTATTCTCTTTATTTTTTGCATAAAATGTTATATTAGAATAATTGCTTATATTTACCGGCAGAGAAGTTTTAAAATCATTTCCTCCGCCAAAGCGAAAAACAACAACAATCCAGCCTGAAGGATATGACGGAACATTGATATTTGTGTAATCTAATTCTAATCCGTAAGCTGCATTTGTAAAAGTCCCGGAAGCATCTGTATATTTAAAATTCCCTGTTGCTCCGCCGCCTGTGTATAATTCCGTTATTGTTCCCAACGAATTAAATTTATTTTTATCATTAAAATAATCTATAATTAATGTATTTGAAACAGTCGGGGAATTTGTGAATTTAATGTTGTCAATATAGATTGTACCTGACAGAGGTGCTCCAATACTGCTGCTGTATGTATTCTCAAAAGCAAAAGAGAATTCTTTCATCTCTGAAAAATTGGTTATATTCGAAAAATTTTTCAGGGGTATTAATACCTTTTGCCATGAGCCTGTTACTCCGGAATTTAGAAAATCGTTTATATAAACAGATGCAGAAATTCTGTTTGAAGCATTACACTCTTCTGTTTTAAGTGTTATTTTAAAATATTCACCGCCTGTATTTCCTTTTACCATAAACATTAAAGCATTGAAATTACTGCTGCTTAAATTTTGACTGCCTAATCTGCTTGCATACCATGAATAACTGCCTGATGAAGATATATTATAATCTAATTTTAAGTAGCCGTTGTCCCACCCGGAATTTGTTGAATATGAATTTACACAGGTGCCTGCGCCTCCGTCTCCGCCTGCATATGTAAAAAGCCGCCAATTGTTTAATGAATTTAAATCATTGAAATCATCTAAAATAGAGTTAAATAACGGTATAAGTTCCCCTGAAACAATAAATTTTGAGTTTTGCGCATATAATTTGAAACAGAAAATTAAACTTAATAATAATATTACTGTTCGTTTCATATCTTTATATTAAAAATAAAAATTTTTTCTTTTAAGTTATCTGCCACATTTCCATATAGCAATTTTAATTCTGCTTTATAGATGCCTTTTTTAAGTTCTGAGTTTATTTTTATAGGTATACTTAATTTTTTACTGGCACCGGGAATAATAGATGTCAAATGTTTTGTAATATTATATATCGTTTCTTTATGTTTATATATCTTTAAAGTATAATAAAATCTCGTATGTACATTGCCATTATTTTTTAAATCTACTGCTAAGGTTAAATCTTTATTTTTATTAATAAGTTTTACCTTTTTAAATAAAGGATTTATTTTCTCGTTTCCTTTTTTGCTTAAGTATACAGATGAGCCCATTCTGACTACTATTCCCATTCCGGGAACTTCTTTTCTGTGTGCCGGGGTCTGTTTGAAAAAAATTCTTGCACAATTTTCGGTTTTTAATGTTTTTAAAGCAGAAATTTTATATTTTACTTTAATACTCTTTCCTATGTCCAGAGTAAAAGTTTTAGGGGTTATTGTAAACCATTTTTTTACATTTTCTCCGTAGTAAGTTTCCGGTTCAACTTCTATTTTTATTTTATTCGAAGTTGTGTTTTTTACTGTATAAAAACCGGTTCGGCTTTCTCCGGGAAATAAAGATAATTCAATTACGCTTGGTTGTAAATTGATTGCATAGCCCGATGTGATAAGCCGGAATAATATCTGTATTAAAATTATTACAATCTTTCTTTTCATAGATATATTTAGCAGGGAAAGTATAGAAGAATACTTCCCCTGCTAATCCCCCAACCTCTTATTTTTATTCGCTTATTATCTCTACTATTAAGTTTTTACACTGATAAGCCTGTGCAGGCTTTGAATCAAAATTTGCTCCTACAGCAAGATATACTGTTTTATCAGTAGCAGGATTTGTTTCACTGTAATTTTTTGTTGCAATGGTATAGTAACTGTCCATTGAGCCGTAAAGGATATTTCTATAACCTGTTGCATCTGTCCGCTGAATATAATGATTTGCATCATCTATTCCGTATGACCAATCTACTTCCCATGTCCATGTCCACGTTTCAAAAGGTCTATTTCCCGGTGAAGTTACATCAGAATAATTCGGTTTTGTACTGAGCACCATGCTGCTGTTTGTAGATAGAAGAAGTCCCGATGCACCCTCTCCCATGTGTGTATAATAATCTTTAAAATATGTCCAGTTTGTTGCGTCTATTGAATTTTGAGTTAAATCAATAGAAGTATTATCATCTTGACAGCTCCACATCATGGTAGCAACATAGTCCGGATTATTTGTGCCTACAAGACCATTGGCTTCGGAACCAAGATCCCAGTAGCCTGTTTCTGTATTGTCCTTAAATTTTGATACATCATAGTTTGCATTTGAATTTGCTGTATATACGGATATTGAATACGAATTGTTTTTAGGATCCCAGTCGATTTTTAAGACTTCGGGACATGTGGCGTATTTATCATTGCTTAATGCAGTAATAGTGCCAAATTCTAATATTCCGTTTCCTGCAGTCCCGCCGCTTTTTCCTGTCATTTGTACATCTGTAACAGTAAGAGACATTGAAAATCCCTGTAATACAGCTGTAACTTCTACAGTTGCTTTTGTGTCTGCCGATACAATACTTACGGCAATTAAAAATAAAATCATAAATAGAATAAATGTTTTTTTCATAAGTTTTGCCTCCTTTAAACTCACTTCTTAAAAAATAAAAGTTGTCCCTCACCTCCTTATATAAAGATAACATCAGCATAAGAAAACATTTTCTTTTTAATAATAAGTTTTCTTATACTGTATAAAGTATATTTCTGTAAAATAAAAAGTCAAGAAAAAATTAAAAATTTTTTAGAAAAATAATGGTAATGTAGAAGGGAATGATTGTTTGTCCCGGCTGAACACACAATCATCCTCCGTCCCTATGATGACGGAGCCGTTTAATCTTAATTTTTCTCTTTTTTAAAATTTTTAACATTTTTTCAATTATATCTTTAAAATTCTCATCTTTTTTTAAATCATCGATATAATATAATATATCAACAGTATCTTCTATATTTCCTTCTTTCTCAGGTGTACTTCTGAAAAGTCCGTTGTCTACATATTTATGCTTTATTCCGGTATAAATTAAGTCGGAAAGATTTTTATAAAATTCATCGTTCAGTTCTTCATATAAAAATTTATATATTTTATACTCTAAAAATAAAGTATATAAATCCTGTTCTGAAAGTTTATATAATACATCCAATTTATCTTTAAAATATTTTTTATATGTTAAAAGCCATTCTTTTATATCCGGTTTTTCATTTTCTTCTTCTAAATGAAACACTTCCTTATATTTTTTAACTTCATCAAAAATATCCACAATTAAGTGCGCTTCATTAAATTTTCCGCTATTATATAAAGTTCCGATAAAAAATTCTATAGTTCTGTTTGAATAATACGGCACAGGAATAATCTCATCGGTATGAATAAAATTATACTCTTTTAATTCAAGTGCATTATTTTCTGTTCTTATAACGATCTGTGTTTTTTGATTATTTTCTAAAAACTTCAAATATACATATTCATTATCAATATTAAAAATTTCAACGAATCTTTTAGTTTCGTAAATCCAATAATCTGCAAACTGAAAACTTTTCCTGCCTGAAACAGCATTTATCGGCAGTTCATAAAAAACCTGATTAACTGTTTTAAGCCTTATACTGAAATGTCCTGAGAAATAAAAATCCGGAATAGTTACTTTATATTTATCAGTAAAAACAAGTTTATTATTAAAAATTTGCTGTTTTAATCTAAATTCAAAAAATTCTTCCATAATAAAAGGCACACCGAATTTAGACTGATAATATGCGCGGATAACATTACCGATACTCTGCTGAGCAGATTTAATTGTATCGGCAGAAACGAGTTTTATATCTTTAAATTTTTTTTCAAGTTCAGTTTTTCTTTTTTTATTCAAATATTTTTTAATATAAGACTGTTTTTCTTGCGGCTCTGCTTTAATTGCATACCATAATGTTTCCAGATCAATAAGTTTTAAAATTTCTCTTTTTTCATTATCCGGTATAATATATAAAAGATAAAAATTAAAAACATTTTCCAGAATCATCTGTGCGAGATTTCTCTCAGTCTTAAACAAAGATTCAATAAACTCCACCTGTTCTTTAGGTTTCATTAATCTTATAGATTGAACTACTTTATACATCCCGGAAGCATTATATTTTGTATTGTCATTTACTTTCAAATATCTAAAAAAATTATCATCCGAAATATCAGATATAACATTATTAATTGGAATATAAAGTTCCTGCTTTTTTACTCTAATATCTTCTGTAGTCATCTGAAAATATTCAATTCCTGTATATTTATTTATAATACTGTATTCTAAAATATCCCTGTAATTATCAAGTTTCAGATAAAATATTTTTTTATTTTTTATATTATATTTAACAGCATCTTTTACATATTTATTTAAAACCCTGAATTTAGTAAAAAAAACATATTGATTATTATAATAAAAAATCATTTTATATTTTCCGGGAGATGTAAGATAGAAATCGACTATTTTTTCTCTTTCTTCAGGATACAGAACATTATCGTAAACAAACCTTATATTTAAAGACTGATCCAATACAATAAAATTAATTTTTGCTTCTGCCAGAAGGCTGTTTTCAATAATAAAATTTATATTTTCAAAAGTATAGAATAATTTTTTAAAATTTTTTAGTTTAATCGGGAAATCCGGTTTCTCTGTCTTTATTGCAGAGAAGATTGTATCATCTGCATTTATAGAGTACATTAAAGCAGAAAGTATAGTTGGTTTAAAAATAGTATTTGCCGAGAAAAATTTCTCGTTTGCAGGTTTAAATTTTATTAAAAATTTATTTTCCGGTACGAAGAAATAAAAAAATTTACCTTTAAAAAAATTCATTTTAATTAAAAACCAATATTTTCGGTTCAAATATTTTTTTATACAAACTCATTGCTTCAAGGTCAGTTAAAGAAGCAAGAAAATCCACAATAATTCTTTCCTTTGATGTTTTTTCAGGCTCAACTCGTTTTAAAGTTTTAATTGGTATTTCAGGATTATCCAGAAAATAAAAATATAAATCTTTTAAAAGTTTAGCGGATTTAACAGCCTCTTTTTCTATTGTAGGATGAACATACACATGTTCGAATAAAAAAGTTCTAAGTTTCTCTGTTTCCTCAAGTATTTTAGGGCTCATATAAAGATGCGGTTTATTTACACTGTTTTTTATAATATCGAGAACCATAGTACTTATTCTTGTAGAATGCTTATGTCCGAGTGTTTCCAGACAGGATTTAGGGAAATCAGAATATTTAATAATACCGGATAACACAGCATCATCTATATCATGATTAATATAGGCTATTGAATCAGCAACTCTTACAACTTCGCCTTCAAGGGTAGACGGGCAATCTGGTTCTCCATAAGGTAAAAGTTTCTTCCCGCCCTTTGAATGTTTCACAATACCTTCTCTAACTTCAAAAGACAAATTCATCCCGCCTTTTTTTTCAAGTATATCAACAACTCGTAAACTTTGATGCGCATGAGCAAATCCCTGCTTAAAAACTTCATTAAGTACTTCTTCACCTGTATGTCCGAAAGGTGTATGGCCTAAATCATGACCTACAGCTATTGCTTCTGTTAAATCTTCATTTAAATGTAATGCTTTTGCAATTGTCCTTGCTATCTGGGATACTTCAAGCGTATGTGTCAATCTTGTTCTAAACAGATCATTTGTAGGCGCAAGAAATACCTGTGTTTTATGTTTTAATTTTCTAAAATAAGTAGAATGAATTATTCTGTCTCTGTCCTGCATAAATATAGTTCTGACAGAACAGAGTTTTCCCCGTTTTGCCCGGCCTTTACTTTCTGCACTTAAAGTTGCATACGGAGAAAGATGCTGTTTCTCATATTCTTCAAACTCTTTTCTTATAGTCATAATAATTATATCTGATTTTTATAATATTCTACAAACTCGTCTAAATTTCGGCTTAACAAATCAAGACCTTCTACATTATTATTTAAAACAAATATTCTGATTGGAAGTTCTGATTTTAATGCTTCCTCGCCTTTTTCCAGATAAATCTTTTCAATATCATCATCTTTATAATATGTTTTCATCAAATCCGGCGGAACAATATGATCATCAAGTTTATCTTTGGCTTTTTTAAAGCGTTCTTCATTTCTCTGCAGACATTTATCAAACTCAACAAATACATAAAGAATAATACTGTTTTTAAGAAAATTATCAGAAAAATTTTTAAATGCACTTTTATAATCTGCCCGTGCAAACTCAATAAATACTATTTTACCATCTTCCACTTTTTCAAATGCGCGTTTATCAATTACCTGCAGTACTTCGTCTATTAATGTCCAGTCTGTAACTGCGAATCCGCCGTCTTTTTTTATATGTCTTTTTTCCTCTGTATCCTGTTCAATTAATTCTTTTAAAATCGGAAAGTCATCGATTCTTTCGAATTTATCCGCTATACCATTATCTTTAAATTTTGTTTGCAGCAATTTGTATATAGCAGACTTACCGCTGCCCGGTCTGCCGAGAAGTAATATAAACGGTAACATAATTCACCTCGTTCTATTTTTCTAATTTTTTATTCTTAATTATATAATGTCTGTATTCTGCTGCTGTAGGAAACAGTTTGCTCTTTTCACTAAAATGATAGCCCAATATTTTTCCTTCTAATTTTTCCTGCATTTTTTTTAATTCCGTATAAAATGTATGCACAGTTCCTTTTTTCTTAAATTCAACTTCGTGGAAAATTAATTGGCACTCTTTAAACCAATTTATATCAAATGCTGTTCTGTTTTTAAAAATTTTAGCAAGTTCTTCCGAATATAAAGTATCACCGGATATAGCAGCACAATTTCCTTTATATTTTACTTTTAACCCGAGAGTACCGCTTTTTAAAACATGATGATTTAATCTTACAACAAGAGAACCGTGATAATAAGGCAGTTCCACATCCGGAATAATATTGATATGATTAATTATATAATTCATATCCGGAAACAAATAATAAAATCTTCGTTTTATTTCCCGCATTATTTTTGCAGTAGTAATTATATTAATTTTCTGATTTTTATATATAGCGCGTGTTAATACAGCAGACAGACCTTCAATATGGTCTTCGTGAACATGAGAAATAAAATAGTCCGTAATATTATCCCAATGAATTTTTAATTTTTTTAAAGCCAGAAACGGCTTAGCCATAGGATCCACCCATATAAGTCTGTCTCCGTACCGAACAAGAAAATTAGCTGTATGTCCGTTAAATCCGTTTCCAACTCCTAATGGAATAACTTCTAAATAATTTATTTTTTTCAGCGGTTTTTTAAACGGCTTTAAAAGAATATCAACTTCTTTATTTATATTTAACGAAGATTTATTTTCTATATAATTATAAATAAGTTTATCTTTATCATATATAATTATATTAGACGGTCTAAATTCTATTTTAACTTTGTCTGAAATTTTTATAATTTTCCCGGGTTCTGCATATACTATTTTTACAAGCTTTTTAATTCTATTCTTTTTAATTATCTTAGTCTGAGTTTTATTAAAAGTTTGATTTATATTCCTCTGTAAATTATTATATAAAAATTTTAAATTT
>CAYQNP010000198.1:0-18217 GCA_964418785.1 uncultured Spirochaetia bacterium
GGAGTATTATCTCCTGTATTCTTACGCATTAAAGGATCAGATACAATTGAAGAACGCAAATATCCGTCTGAAGAAGCTCTCGAAATAGCCTTTGTTATAGAAGAATGAATAAATCCTTCTGTAAAATGCACATCCTGACCAATTTCTAAGAAAAGTATTATGCTCCCTGTATCCTGACAAAGAGGGATTCTCTCTTTTTGTGCTATCTCGTAATTTTCAACTATCTGATTTAATACAAACTTCCCAAGCGGATTTGTTTCTTTGTCACGGGTAAGTTTCAACGCCTTTTTGGCATCTTCTGACAGCTTATGAGTAACATTAACTATACCTTCATATATAGCGTTTTCTACTACTTTAACACTTACATTTCTCATAACAGTTTCCTTAATATAACACAATAAAATGAAAAGTAAAGAAATTTTTCACTTTTTTTGCACATTTTAGTAAAATTTTCCATTATTTCTGCTGTATATACGGCAGAATAGCTCTCATTCTCTGATTAGCAACAGAAATCATACTCTGAATAGTTCTACCGCCGTTTTTAACACGAGGTGCCATATTCAGAAACTGTTGTAAATAATTAAATGCATCATTATAATTTTTCAATCTGTAATTACATTCTCCGAGATAAAAATATGCAACTACCTCTCCCGGATTTAATTTTATCATCTTTTTAAAATAAGGTATTGCTTCTTTAGGACGATTAATCTGATAATATATATTTGCAAGGTTATAATTAAAATTCATATCATTTGCAAAATATTTCAAACCGCCCTTAAGCAAATCTATAGCTTCATTAATTTCATTTCTTGCTATTAGCATTTTTAACAATTCAAAGTATAAATTCTTATTTCTCGGATTTTTTTTCAATTCCTCTCTTTTTTTATTAATCAAATTATCCGGGTAAGTAAGTTTACCCTGAACTCTCTGCATTCCAGCTCTTGCATCTCTGAAATTCGGCTGCAAATCAACTGCCTTTTTATAATATTTATATGCATTAGACAATATTGAAGTCTGAATATTTTTATTTACAGGCAATGCAGCTTTTCTCTCATACGCTCTTCCGGCGGAAAAATAAGCTCTAGGAGCATTTCCCTGATTCATCTCAAGTTTTGCTGCTGTAAGATAATCGGCAATTGCCTCATCAATTATTTTATTTACTTCTTCCCAGTCCCCGTTTTGTATCCTTACGTTTATACTATTTTCAAGCAAAATGCCGAGATTGTAATGAATGGCTGTCATATCAAATCCGAATGTCTGAGCCTGTCTATAAAATTCAAATGCCTTTGCACTAATTTTTTTATATTCATTATATAATTTTTCTTTTTCTTTTTTGTCTTTTACCTTCATTGATTCCTGATATTTAGCCATAGCCTGCGCCATATAATAATCACCAAACTGAAAATTATAATTGGCAATAATTTCTCTGGAAAGATAATCCCAATGAATAGCTTCATGCGGGAAATTATTCCATGCAAAATCATAATATAGCCAATAATTTATAGGTGGATCAAAAGGGTTATCCTCAACTATTTTATATAAGATTCCAACCTGCTGATATCTATAATGATGATTATATCTTTTATTTATCTCCTTAATTCTCCAATAATCTTTCCAGGTATAATAAATAGGCCTACCGGTCTGATACTTTTCATAGTCCTTAACAACCTGAGCATTTCTCACCTGCTGAGGTGTCATTCTCATCATATCTCCGTAAAGCAAGAACACATTTCCTTTCTGGTCATATATATCCACATCCGGCCGCAAATGTTCTACATAGGTATGATACAACAAAGAAAACACCTGATTATCACCGCCCTCTGTAAAAAGTATTGATTTATACTCTGTAGTTTTTAAAAGATTTCTTCCGTAATTATCATTTGCCCAGGCATGTCTTACATTATTTGCATCATAATGTTCTGCAAGCGGCAAAGCACTTAAAAGGATTAAAAAAGCACTTCCCGCCCATGCAATATTTTTTCTTCTTAATATTCCGTCTTTAACATAATCATTTAATTTTGTCATAAAAAACTCAAGTCCCCATAAAATCCATATAAGGTTAACCATATAAGAAGGAATAAAAAATACTTCTGCAAAATATAAATCTCTCTGTGTAAATTTAAAGTTATTAAACTGCATAAACGCTATATCGTAATAAAGCAAGAACGACAGAGTAAACCAGAACCATTTTCTGTTTACTTTATACAATCTGTATAATCCTAAAAAAGTAAAAATATAGAGCCACGGAGTAAACTGTTCCAGCCTCCACTTAAAGAGGATATAAGCCTGATGCAGGAAGACACCTATTGTTCTTGCATTTTGAGCAAAGCCTCTATACTGCTTTCTTGTAACTACTGTTAAGAATCTATCAAGCGTTTCCGGATTACCCCAATCAAGCGGAGCATTTGCACGAGAACGGATAGGCATATACGCATATACAAGAAGCCCTAAAAACATAAACCCCATACCAATAAGCATTACATATAAAATTCTTTTATTTTTAGCAAAAATAGAAAGAACAGCCATTGCCAGCAGAAATGAGAAAATCAAAAGCATATTTTTTGTTGACTCGGGCAATCGATAATACACCACAACAATTAAAAGCATTGCATAAATAACTGTAATAAAAGCAGAAGATAATTTAAAATCTTTATCAGACATATAAGAATATATAAAGAACAGAGTAAAAGGTATAAAATAGCCGAAAATTATATGATGGTCACCCACAGCAACGCCGAAAAGGAAGTAAAAAAGATAGACCATTTTAGAGACTCTATTCCAGTAAAACGGTTCTTCCTTTCTCTCGGAAACAAGTAAAGAACTTTTAGCTTTTATACGCTCTTCAAATACAACTGCAACAAGGAACATCATAGGTAAAAACAAAGAATTTAAAGTATACACTTCAGCAATAACAGCCTGCGACCACAAATCGTCGCTAAACAGGAAATAAAGAGCAGCAGCAATCGCCGGTACTTTTGCGAAGAATATATTTTCATATTTATCACTATTATGATAATGCCCTAAAAGTTTAACAAATAAAAGATAAGAGAGAGCAACAGTTAAAGCACCGCCAAAGGCAGAGAAAAAAGTAAGACGATAAACTATTTTTCCTATAAAAAAGAAAAGTCCCATAAACAATTTCCCGACAATACAATATAAAGGATATCCGGGAGAATGAGCACCGCCGAGAAAATATACAGCACAGGTCAATTCACCACAGTCACCAGCTGCAATACCGGGTGTCATTGTGTAAACATACAACCCCAATGCCATAAAAAAAAGTATAACTGTAATTAAATAATCTATCTTTGTAAGTTTATATATGTTTTCAGCACCTATAGGAAATTTTTTAGTCTCATTTGTGTATATATTGAGTCTATCATATATTGCTTTTACTTCTTTCACTGATATGTTCAAATTATTAGCAATCTCTTTGATACTCTTATTCTGATAATTACTTAAAATATAACCAACATACTTCTTATTATTCTTTGCCATAGTTTACCTCATTTATTTAAAATATACTGAAACTTCCTTTGAAAATCTGCTTTCGTTATACGGCTCCTTACTGTTATAAGCAGTTATTGTAAAATAATAACGCTTACCTCTTTCAAAATTTTTAAAAATATAATTGTTATTATTTCCAATATCAAGTTTATTTTCATAATTTTTACTTTTTGTTCCCCAATATATAATATATCCTTTTACTCCATAACTTTTAGAATAAGCCCAGTTTAAAACAACAGAATCACCTGCAATTTCAGCACTAATGCGCTCAGGCGGTAACGGCGGTTTATTTTTAGAATAAACTATTTTCACACCCTGTAAAATAGGAGCGCCTTTATCTCCGGCTGTAATCTCTACCTTCCATTGAAAATATCTTAATTTTTTAATATCCGTAACTTCAATAATATTATTTCTATTAATATTTACAGTTTGCCAGTCTGTCAGATTGTTCTTATTATTTCCTTTTCTGTAAAATATTTTAATATTTCCCGAATTAAACTCATTAAAACTAAAACTTATTTTTTTCACTATACTGTTATAGAAATTCAAATCTATCAACCGGGAAGTGATAACACCATAATTAATGTAACGATATTCCACACTGCTGCCGGAAGAAAAAATAAACTCATCTGCATATCCGTAAAAACCTTTAAAAAGTTCAAGATTGGAACCGTCAATTCCTGAAAAATGCGGAATTAAAATTTCATTTTCCGGTGTTCCTGTAACAGTAATGTATTTAATATCCTGTTTTATATTATTAATTATTAACGCCAATTTACCGGTAGTTTTATTAAAAGATATCTGGATGTGATACCATTTTTTTATATCTAATGATTTATCCGATTTTAAACTGACAGTATACGATTTACCGTTTGAGTCATAAAAAAAATTATAAAAGGATGCAACTAATCGTTTTTCATAAATATAAAACTTTATCCCGAAAAATTTATCATCAAAAAAAACACCTTTTCTTAAAATTACTGTTTTATTATTAATCAGTATCGGGTAAATATAGAAATCAAATGAGAAACTTCCTATATCCACGGTATTTGCAAGAAGATTATTGGAATCAACATTAACAACAATATAGTGCTGCGGCTTAAAGAATCCTGCAGAATTGTTATTAACAGAAATATTTTTTGTATATGCAAAATCAGAATATTTTATTTTATAATTACCTATTATATCTATCACTCTGTTGCTGTCGAAATTAAGATACAGGTCTATATTGTTAAATATAGGAGCAGAACTTTTTTTTACTGTTAAGCCATAGCCTGAATAAGGCACATATATTTCTTTAATATTACTAAGAGAAACATTATTCCCCCATTTTTTTTCATAACCATACACTAATACATTAGCATATATGCTATGCGTCCAGAATAGGAAAACGAAAATAAAATAGAACTTATTCAATACATTCATTTTTTTCAACTTCTAATATTTTTTCTATTCTTCTTACATGTCTGCTGTCATTAGAAAAAGGTGTTTTAAGCCATATTTTAAGCAATGAGAAAGCTTTTCTAAATCCGATAAATCTACCGCCGAAAACAATAACATTAGCATTATTATGCGTTTTGCTTAATATTGCAAGGTCTTTAGTATATACAAGTGCGGCTCTGATATTTTTAACTTTATTTGCCACAATAGACGCGCCTATGCCTGTGCCGCACATAAAGACACCTTTTTTATAAGTGCCGTTAGAAATGCTTTTAGCAGCTTTATATATAACATCAGGATAATCAACAGACTCACCGGATTCTGTCCCGAAATCAATCACATTATATCCTGCTTTGATAAGTTTCTTCTTTAAATACTCTTTAAGTTCAAAACCGCCGTGGTCAGAAGCAAGAACAATAGAATTATCAGACATTATCATTACTCCTTATCAAAAAAATCATTTATTCGTTCAAGATCTTCTTGAGTATAATACTCTATTACAATTCTGCCTTTTTTCAGGTCGCCGGAAATTACAACTTTAGTAGAGAGTACAGATTGAATAGTATTTCGTATGTTCTCAAGAAAAACATCTGTTTTCTTCTTTTTATTTTTCTGCTTGACACTTTTACTTAATTTTTCAGCATCACGCGCAGATAGATTGCCTTTTATTAATTTTTCTCTTAATTTTAAAATATCTGCTTTTGATTCTATACCGATAAGAGGTCTGACCTGACCCGGAGTTAAAACCCCGTCTTTTAAATCCTGAATTATAACAGCAGGTAATTTTAAAAGTCGTATAGAATTTGCTATTGCACTTCTGCTTTTACCTAATTTTTCAGCAAGTTCATCTGCTTTTAGATTAAATTTAGACATAAGAAATTTATATGCAGTTGCTTCTTCAATAGGATCAAGATTATCTCTCTGGATATTCTCTACAAGGGCAAGTTCAAGTTTATTTTCTTCTGAAACATTTTGTTTTATAATAGCGGAAATTTTATCCAGTCCGGCTTTTTGAGCAGCACGCCAACGCCGCTCGCCTGCAATTATCTCATATTTGTTCTGTTTCTGCAGCACAATAATCGGCTGCAGTAAACCGTTCTTTTTTATTGAATCCGCAAGTTCGTCAATGTTAGTAAAATTTTTTCTCGGCTGGTCAGGATTGGGCTCTATTTTATTAATCTCGATTTCCTGAATCTTAACAGAACTATCCTCCGGCAAATCACCCAATAATGCACCAAGGCCTTTTCCTAATGCTTTCTTATTCTGCTTCATTTCTTTTTATTAATTCCTTTGTAAATTCGAAATAACTCTTTGCACCTGTTGAATTGGGGTCATATAAATTTATCGGTTTACCAAACGATGGAGACTCGCTTAATTTTACATTTCTCGGGATTATGGTATTAAAAACCATATCTTTTAAAGTATTGGTAACATCAGCAACAACCTGCGCCGACAGGTTTGTTCTTGAATCATACATTGTAAGCAGCACACCTTCTATTTTTAAATCACTGTTAAGTTTCTTATTAACCAATTTTATTGTGTTTAAAAGCTGAGACAAACCTTCCATAGCATAATATTCACACTGCAAAGGAATAAGAACAGAGTCGGATGCAACAAAACCGTTTAAAGTAAGTATTCCTAAAGACGGCGGAGTATCTATTATTATAAAATCATATTTATTCCTTATTGTATCAATAAGATTCTTTAAAACATACTCTTTATTATCCATTTCAAGCAATTCAACCTGCGCGCCTGCAAGATTTATAGTTGACGGGACTATATCAAAATTTTTTATAGGAGTTGGAATTATAACATCATCTATATTCTTATCACCGACCAAAGCTTCATATATTCCTTCGTGAATTTCAGATATATCAAGTCCAACACCGCTGGTTGCATTTGACTGCGGGTCCATATCTACAAGCAATACCTTTTTATCAGATAATGTCAAATAACTGCACGCATTTACTGCGGTAGTGGTTTTCCCCACTCCGCCTTTCTGGTTCGCTACAACTATCACTTTACCCATACTAAAAAATCACCTTTTAATTAATACCTTTTTAAGCCTATAATATATAATCTTTTATTATAAATTTCAAGTATTTTTATCTTTTTTATTATATTTATTTTGTATCTGTTATTTTTCAACGGAAACTCACTAAAAAACAAAGGACCTTTATATGAAAATATTAATGAATCCATATCAGAAACATTATTGCACAATTTTATTATTGTATTAATATCAGCAACTGCGCGATTTAATATAACTGTGAATTTTTTATCAATATTTTCTATTCGCTTATTAAGTATAACAACATTATTTAAGCCTAAAACTCTTTTTACTGTTTTTAAAAACATAAAATACTTTTTGCGCGGGTCAATCAAATAAAAATATACATCCGGATTTAATATAGAAAGAACAACACCCGGAATACCGGGACCTGTTCCGACATCCGCTACAATATCGTGTTTATTAAAATGATAAACCTCATATACAGACAATGAATCTACAATGTTATCTATTATAAGTTCTCGTATATTATTATATGATATAAGATTCATTTTTAAGTTCCACTTTTCAAGCAGCCATACATACTCTTTTAATTTTTCTATTCTGTTCATTTATGACAAAAGATCATTTATTCGTTTTTTTATATCTTCAGCCAGTTTCTTAATATCTTCTATAGGGTTATTCTTAATATCAGGGAGTTCCCACTCAAGATTAGCCTTAGCAGGATAAAACGGACATTTATCTTTGCATCCCATAGTAATAACATAATCATAATTTTTAAGTTTCACTTCATTAAACCCTTTAGAATAAAGGGAAGAAGTATTAATTCCCATATCATTTAACACAGCGAGTGTATTCGGATGAACTTTTCCAATAGGGGCAGAACCTGCACTTTCAGCAATAATTTTATCACTAAAAAAATGATTGGCTATTGCTTCTGCAAGCTGACTTCGGAAACTGTTCTCAACGCAGGCAAATAAAATTTTAATCTTTTCACTCATATTTTTTACTCAAATATATAAATTTTTATAAAGTATATTCAATATAAATAACAAGGCAAGAAAAATATAAATTAAAGAAATAAAAAATTTTAAATCTTACTTGACTATACTATTTACTTTAATAAATTTATAAACAAATCTCGAATGAGGAGGGTAATATTATGAAACTTACTAAACCCATTAAAATATTATTAAAATCAACAGGAATATTATTAGGGGTTATTATTTTAGGAATAATCCTGTTATTTGTATTTTTCCCTACAGAAAAAGTAAAACAGATAGCTATTGAAGAGATGCAGAAACAGTTTCACAGGCAGGTAAAAATCGGAACTCTCGGTTTAAATCTGTTTAAAGGTATTGTAATAAAAGATGTAGAAATTTCAAACAATCCGACATTTAAAGAGGGAAAATTCATTGTCTGTAAGGCTTTTGTATTTAAATATGACCTATGGCAATTATTACACAAACGACTGGTCATAAAAAAATTAACTCTTGAATATCCGGAAATATATATCACAAGATATCTTGAGAACGGGACAGCAAGATTTAATTTTTCAGATTTAATACCTCCAATACCGGAAAAACAGCCGATAAAACAAGAAGCAAAGAAAGAAGAACCTGCAAAAGAAAAAACAGTTAAAGAAGAGGATAAAACCGGAAAAAGTGCTAAACCTCTGCCTAAAATAAGCAAAGGACAAATACCTGTAGATTTACAAATAGGCAAAGTAGGACTTGAAGGGGCAAAAATAGAATTAACAGACACAGCAACACCTCACTTTGAAGACAAATATTCCATTTATAATGTTCATTTTCTCATAGAAAATATAAAGATATATGAGAATGCGCCGTTAAAAATTTCAACAGGTTTCGGCCTTGCTATGGAACAATTAAAAGATAATAAAGCAACAGATAAACACATTAATCTTGAAGCAGAAATTGAAGGGACATTAAGACTGTTTAATGATAAAGGCATATTGGACCCGAACGGATTTTTTGAATTAGGCTTAAAAAACGGAAAATTTTACGGGATACAGGCATATGAAGCATTGAAATCTCAGGCAAAAGATATTACAAAAGAGATAAATGCTTATCAGACAGGAATAATTAAAAAATATCAGGATGCAGCTAAAAAGCTTGCAGCGCAACAGTCCAAATTAAAAAAAGCAGGAAAGTATGCTGATAAATTAAATAGCGCAAACAAATCCATAGGAAATCTGGCGGATAAACTGGCTAATCTTGATTTAGGTTTTATAAACGGTGCTTTAGACTGGAAATTTTTAACAAAAGATTTTGAATTTGACGAAGTAAAAACAAAAGTTAAAATAATAGACAGCAAAGTAATAACAGATGAAGTAAAATTAAACGGCAAAGATTTCAGAGCATCAGGCGGTGGGTATACAGGATTTGATACTACAGTAAATTATGTATTTAATTTAATTGCTTCGAAAAAATATAATAAAAACTTTGTAACTGAAGCAATAGCAAATAAAAACGGAGAACCGGAATTTCCAATTACAGTCACAGGCACTATCTCTGATATGAAGATAAATTTTGAGAAAGCCAAAATTATGGATAAAATTAAAGAAAACATCAAAAAAGCTATTGAAGACAAATTAAGAAAAAAAGGCGGACTTGATAATACAGCAAAACAGTATCTCGATAAGTATCTAAATCAAATATTAGGAGATAAAGCCAGATATCTTGATTCTGCAGCAAGAGAGAAAGCAATAAGTGAAGCAAAGAAAAAAGCCGAAGCAGAGAAAGCACGGCTTGAAGCTGAAGCAAAGAAGAAGCAGGAAGAAGCAAGAAGAAAAGCCGAAGCTGAAAAAGCACGGCTTGAAGCTGAAGCAAAGAAAAAGGCTGAGGAAGCAAAGAAAAAAGCTGAAGCAGAAAAGAAGAAAAAAGAAGAAGAGGCTAAAAAGAAAGCTGCAGAAGAAGCAAAGAAAAAACTTAAGAAATTCGGATTTTAAAATATATAAGGAGGCGGCTTATGAAAAGATTATTTATTTTAAGTTTATTCTCAGTTTTACTTATTATGGGAACAATAACCATTCTGCAAGGGGGCAGCCCTAACTATATTGCTAAAGCAAAATTGGTTAAAGGAAAAGTATATATAATTAAACTTGAAACTAAAAAGAAGACCAGATTAAAAATAAATCAGAAAATACCAATGAACTCTGAAATCATAACATCGCCAAACAGTACAGCAATACTATTCTTAAAAGGCGGTGCTCTGGTTGAAATTAAGGAAAAATCTATCCTGAGATTAAATAAATCTTTTATCAATAAAAATAATACTTCTCTTTCCCTGATCAAAGGAAGAAGCAAATTTAAAATAAGAAAATTACTCAAGAACAGTAAATTTAATGTATATACCCCGACAGCAGTAGTTGGAGTAAGAGGCACAGAATATGAAATCCAGCTTGCAGATGACGGCTCACTCGGTGTCAATGTTGATGACGGGAAAATTGCTGTTGAATCCGATAAAGAAAATAAAGTACTTAATAAAAACAGCTCTGCAGAAGTAGACCTTGAAAATCCGGCTGTGATTGTTGGCAAGAAAAAAAATCTTGATAAATGGAACAATAATAAAAGAAAAGAAATAAAAGAGAGACCTGTAACAAAAACTTCTGTAATCAAAAACGAATTACTTCAAACAAAAGAAAACCAGGAGAAACTTCTTAACGATATAAAAAATATAAAAAAGGACAGAAAAAAAGCAGAATCAAAAGAATTTGATTTATTTAAAAATCTTGCTAAAACTGAAGGCCTGTTTAAAGCAGCACAAAACATAAAAAAAGCAAATAAACATAATAAAAAAGTATCACAAATGTATAAAACAATCAAAAAAATCCACTCTACTCTTGAACGACTGAACAGAACTATTGAAAATAAATTTAATAAACTTGATGAATATTATAATAAAAAATCAAAAGAACTTGATGAAAAATACAACAATCTGGACAGGGGCATAGATTCTGAAATTGACAAAAAATTTGAAAATTTTGATAAAGGTTTTAATGATTCAGAATTTGACAAATAATTTTTAAGGGAAGGTGTAAAATATGCTGACTGAACTGGAAATACTAAGCTTTGAAGAATCAGATAATATCGATGTTTTTAATACCATATTAAAAATATCAGTAAAAGAAAAACTTGATCAATCTACAATGAAAACTTTTGAAGCAATTATGCTGACTTTAATTAAAGGCGGCATCAGAAAAGTTATCCTGAATTTAAAAGATTTAAAATATATAGACAGTTCAGGAATAGGTAAGATTATTAATATAACAAAAATAATAAGAAAAGCAGGCGGGGATCTAACGATTACTCAATGTAATGAAAAAATTTACAATATTTTGAAACTGGTAAAACTTGATACCTTTCTTAAATTTTTTCTAACAAACGAAGAAGGAGCAAACTACCTGCGATTTCTCTAAAATTATGAGGCTGAATTTTGGCTGAAAAGCACATAACATATTATAACCTGCTTGATGCATTTAAAACTGAAGGCTGCCCTATTTGTAATGTTATAAGTAAAAATGTTGAAAATTATTTTGATTCTCTTATATACGAGAATATAAATAACTATAAATTTGTTGAAAGATTTAATAGTGATCTTGGCTTTTGCGATTATCATTCCTATAAATTCATTGAGTATAACGACGGATTGGCAATTGCTTTAACTTATAAAGATGTTTTGAAAGAGTTTATAAATTTGCTGGAGCATAAAGAACTTAAAAATTTTTCTAAAAACAGCAATAAAAACTGTATTATCTGCGACTTAATAAGAGAGGCTGAAGAGAGATACATTAATATATTTAAAGAATTTATTAACGATATAGAATTTACTTCAGCATTACTGCAATCAGAAGGACTGTGTATACCGCATTTAAAACTCTTACTGCAAAATGTAAAAAAAATTCCTCAAGAAATCATAAAATTTCACATAAACAACTATAAAAAGGCAGAAAAGATATTATATAAATATATTGACAGCAGAAATGCGTCGCTCGGGAATAAAAAACCGGAATTAACTCAAGAAGAAAAAAACATTGTACAGAAAAGTATAAAAATAATATACGGAGATAAAAATACACTGCATTATTAATTTTCCTTGACTTCAAATTATATAAATATATTATATATATAATGAAGTCCAGAAAAAATATTTTAATAATTGAAGATCAAACTCCTCTGGCAAAACTATTACAAATTAATTTTTCAAGAAAAAACTTAACCGCAGACATATCTTATAACGGAAAATCTGCATTAAAAAATATAGAAACCACTGAATACGATATAGTTATAAGCGATTATAGTCTGCCGGATACGAAAATTGAAGAGCTATTATCTAATATTACAAAAATATTACCTGATGCAAAAATAATACTTGTAAGTGCTTATAATTTACCGGGGGATACACTAAAGAAAACTTTTCCTCAAATAAAGGCAATATTACAAAAGCCGTTTAAACTGGAAAAGATAAATCTAATAATAGATAAATACAAAAAAATAAGTTGACTAAAAAAAAATAACCGATATATTAAAACAAAAATAAAAAAGGAGGATTTATGAAAAAGTTAGCTGTATTGTTTGTATTAGTATTATTTGTACTTATGCTCGCAGTTAGTTTTGCGCCGGAAGCGCAGGCTAAGGGGGGCGTGTATCCGTGTATGCTAAGTTTATTGTGCGGTCCAAGAATCGGTCTTGAGTATAACGAAGGAAAACCTGTTAGAACTCAAGAATGGCTGCAGATAATCGGGATTGGTACTATATGGATTCTTGTTGAAAACACAATGAAAAACGGCTGTACTGGGTGTATCTATTCTTTTGCAGGCCCAAGAGTTGGATATGAAGCCAACCAGAGAAAAATAAGAATAGTTCAGGAATGTTTACCTGTATTCTTACCTTTATTAAGAGTATTACCTGCAATCGAAGCATTTCAGGGAAAAACTATGACTGAAATTGCAAATGAATCAGGGTTGAACATATCAAGTGAAACCGGTGGTGCATAATTAAGTAAAAAAAAGCGAGGATCTATTTCCTCGCTTTTTTTTTCTTCAAAAACTATTTTAAAATCTTATATTAATTTCAATACTTTTTACAAACTGCTCTTTTTGTCTCAAATTGTATCTTTCAGCCCCTCTTATAGCACCGTAAACTGTTCCGCTATACCATCCAAACTCTAAAAAACTCCATATCCCCAATCTTACATAATTTTTTTCAACAACAGCATCATAAATCAGATATCCGAATATTCCGTTTACAAGAAATACAGCAAGTGCATCGCCATAATCTCCGGTATATATCTGTCCGAGGCCAGGCAGAATCATAGAAAGTCCACCCGCTACAACAGGACTCTTATGCGGCAACTTTTTTCCTTCCTGACACATAGCCATATATTTATCAACCATTAAATTATATTTGGTTTTTACTTCTTTCCATTTATTATAAGCCTTATCCCATTCATATTTATAAAAATATAATTTCCCGAGATAAAACTTTGAATAAATTTTCATATCCTTATCGGTTGTGGAACGAGAAAAATCCTCAAGTTCAAATATTGCATCATCATAATTCCCAATAATGTAATATGCATCTACTATCTTTAAAAATGCATCTCTTGAATATTTGCTGTTACTAAAATCTTCAAGATAGTTGTAAAAATAATTAATAGCATCATTATATTGTTCCCCATAAAGATAACACAATCCGATTTTATAAGCAGCTTCATCTTTATATTTGCTATCCGGATTATTATATAAATATCTTTCGTATTCAGTTATTGCCCGATAATATTGTTGTTTAGAAAAAAGATAATCAGCAAAACCGAATTTTCCAGCGCTAAAAAGAGTGTGTGAAACTAATAGTATTAAAAATATTATTATGGAACAGGATCGTATCTTCGCCATGAGTGTCTCCCCTTTGCAAAAGGATATATTTTAACATTAAGATGATTACATCTTAACAGTCTGTCACTTGCAAGTATCCAGCCTTTTAAAAAACCGTATTTTCTAAATGCAATTCTTGCATATTGAGAACAAGTAGGATAAAATTGACAGTTATCCCCGTCAAGAGGCGATAACCGTTTTTGAAAAAATCTAATAGCTTTATCTGCAAAAATATTCAAAGGATTTGTCCTTATTTTTCTCCAGTCATTATATCTGACTGTACGCGTCTTTTTGTAATCAAACGGTAAAAACTTTGTTTTTGCCGATAAAATATCGGTTATATTAACATTAATAGAAATAAGTATTAATATCATCACTAAGTTTTTCATATCCTTTTTTTAAATACTCCTTTTCTTTTATTTTAAAAATATTTTTATCTATATGAGGATTAATTCTAATATAATTATATTTTATTTCTTCACTGTATAAGCCGCCGCCAACGCTTATCTTCGAAGTTATCCTTTTAGGGATATATACATTCTTTATCTTTTTTATGTCACTATATACTATTTGATAAACAAGAGCTTGTTCATAAAAAAGTTCTACTACACGCACAACAGGAAGTTTTCTGTCAATTCCTATTAACAATGAGAACTTATCACTTCCTTTCTTATCCGTTAAAGATGTCCCTGATATAATTATCTTATTCTTCCATACTCTCTTAAATTTAAATTTAAAATAGTTTCCCAACAAATAAAACACATTAAAAGATATTTTTTGCGCATTCATAAAAAATGTACGTGTTGTGGGGCTTACCTTTTTCAATTTTATATTGGCAAAATATTTCCCCTTATGATTACATATAAATAATCTATTATCTGCACTTATATAATCTATACTTTCAGGCTTAAAATAATGTATAAAAATATAATTCTTCTTATTATCCGTTATAAGATTACCTTTATACTGAGATATTATTTTTTTATTGTAATACAACTCTTTAGTAATTCTGGATTTAAATGTATTTATATTTTTAAAATTATTATAAACTCTATGTATTACTTTTTTTATATTAATTTTTTCGGCATAAATAGAACTGCTGAAAAGAAACACTCCACATAGTATTAAGAAATATTTTTTCATTCAAATAGCTCCTTATTTGTATAATTTGCTTTTGCCCATTTTAAAAGTTTTTGCAGCTCTTTATCATCAGGATACTGTTTTGCCAGTTTCTCCAATTTATTCAGAGCTTTTTTCTTATCAAGTCGTTTTTTCACATAATCTTTATCAACAGATTTCGCTTTTTTATACCAATTATAAGAATCTTTATAATTTCTTAAATAAAAATCAACTACTGCAAGATTTACCATTACTTTTGCATAATCAGAATTATATTTCAATGCTTCAAGATAATATTTTTTTGCCTGCTTGTATTTCCCTTTGTGAAAATATAATACACCGATATTATTATAAACATAATAAAGTTTTGAATCTTTTTTTACAGCAAGGAGATAGTATCTCAGGGCTTTCTGAAACTCTTTTAATTTATAATAAATAAAGCCGAATTTATTATACATTTCCGCCTGTTTATTTTGAGATAACACTTTTAAATCTATCTTTTTTATAAATTTTTCCGCCTGTGAATAATTATCCATTGCAATATATGTTTCAAGTTTAATAATGTTCGAATCATTAGCACCTGCTAATACAACAGGATGAAGCAAGAAAAACAATAACAGGCCGGAATAAATATAATGTTCTTTTTTTATTTTCACCTCAGCAAAATACAGTAAATAAAAATAAAGTCAACTGAAATTAATTATTTTATAATACTTTATTTACTATGTTCTATCTACACCTATACAATTATTTACCGGACTTATTATCAAAAGTGAAATTGCCGTGAGCCCAATAACTTATAATAATAACTATCATCATAATAAAAGCCTGTGATAAATAAGGATTCATCTTTAATAAATTTAAAAAAACAGGAAATAATAAAAAATTTATTAATATGCCAAACCCATATACCAAATAAAACTTAAGATATTCTTTTAAATAATTCCCTTTAGTTTTAAACACAAATATTTTATAAGAAATATAAGCATTTGTAATACTTAATATATTACTTATCACGATTATTAACATATAATGTATTTTTTTATTAAAAATATAAAATAAAAGAACAAAAATTCCATAACCAAATGCTGTATTCCATCCACCTGTAATTAAATATTTTATTTTTTTTTGATGAATTAAATATTTTTTTTTTATAAATTCAATCATTTAAAATTTCCCGTGCAGGTTAACGAACTCCTTTATTTTTCTTACCATATAATTCAAATCCTGTCGTTTTAAACCCGGCCATAGTCCGATCCAGAACGAATTGTTCATTATAACTTCAGTATTCGGCAAAAGTCTGTAATGATCGACATTTAAATTATTAGAATACATTAAATCACTGTTTCTAATCCTAATCGGTATTTTGTATTTAGTAAAAACCGGTTGGCGCAATATGTTCCCTGCAAACAGTAACCGTGTTCCAATATTATGCTCTTCTAAATATTTAATTATATCAGTTCTTTTAAACGCAATATTATCTTTTAAAGTTATTAAGAAACCAAACCAGGACGGCTCGCCTTTTTCTAAAGATTCCGGTAATATGAGAATATCTTCTAAATTTTTCAACCCTTCATATAAAATATTAAAATTACTATTCCTTTTTTTTGTAAAGATCGAAATTTTTTTTAACTGTGACAGACCTATAGCAGCCTGCCAATCCGTCATTTTTAAATTATATCCTAAATGAGAATATATATATTTATGATCGTATCCTGAAGGCAAATTACCGAGTTGCCAATTAAATCTCTTTCCACAACTATTATCGACTCCCGGTTTACACCAGCAATCTCTTCCCCAATCTCTTAATGATAGTAAAATTTTATATAAAACAGGATTATTAGTATAAACGGCACCTCCTTCACCTGTTGTTATATGATGTGCAGGATAAAAACTTGAAGTAGAAATATCTCCTACTGTTCCGGTTAAACGCCCATTATACTTTGCACCTAAAGAATCACAATTATCTTCTATTAGCCACAAATTATATTTCTCAGCCAGTCTGTGTACTGAATCTAAATCAAATGGATTTCCCAGAGTATGCGGAAGAAAAATAGCCTTTGTTTTTTCTGTAACAGCCTCTTCTATCTGTTCGAGAACAGCATTGTAATTTCCTAACTCAACATCTATAAATACAGGGATTAAATTATTCTGAATAATAGGTGCAACCGTGGTGGGAAAACCTGCAGCTAAAGTTATTATCTCGTCCCCATCTGTTAATCTTCTTTCTCCCAACAATACTGACTTTAATGCAGATATAGCAAGCAAATTCGCAGATGAACCGGAATTTACTGTTAAGGCATATTTAACTTTTAAAAATTCAGCTAATTCATTTTCAAATTGATCGTTGAAGTGCCCGGATGTTAACCACATATCTAAAGAAGCATCTAACATATTATGTAATTCTTTAGTATCTATAATCTTTCCTGACACTGATTTATACCTTTTTAGATTCTTATTTAATAATATATTATTGTGATATATATCTCCGTAAAATTTAACAATTTTACGAATTATTAAGTCTAACTTCTCTTCTTTTACCAAATCTATTATCTTTACATTATTATCACTTATTGTCTTTATATAAGATAAATTCAGGATTAAATTATATTTAACCCTTTTATCAACAAAAAACTCTTTTCCTATTTTAAGGAAATACGAACTATTCGATACTACAGAGTCTTTACTTAAATTAACACCTATAATTTTTGTATCTGAAATTATATCAATAACAAGAAACAATTCACTCTTATACTCAATTATATTACCGAATTTAACAATATTCTGTTTCATATTAGTCCCAAACTTTCCATGGACTTTTATTAGATTTCCACAGGCTGTTCAGTATTCTATTATCTCTAAGTGTATCCATTGGTCGCCAGAAGCCATAATGCTTATATGCAACGAGATTTGAATCTGCCGCAAGTTTCTCTAATGGTTCTTCCTCCCACTTTATGTCATCGCCCTCAGGTATATAATCAAAAACATTTCTATTTAAAACAAAGAAACCGCCGTTAATCCAGCCTGACTCACCATGAGGTTTTTCCAGGAATCTCTTCACTAATATATCACCTTCAAAGGATAAAACTCCAAATTTACCCTCCGGCTGAATCGCTGTTAGTGTAGCCAGTTTACCGTGTTTGTTGTGAAATTCAACAAGTTTTGCAATATTAACATCACTAACTCCATCCCCATATGTCATCATAAATGTATCTTCATTAATATAATCTTTTATTTTTTTTAAT
>CAYQNP010000199.1:0-3449 GCA_964418785.1 uncultured Spirochaetia bacterium
CTTTTTTTTATTATTTTTTTGCGAGTGTTAAAATATTTTTTTTGATTTGTTTTACAGTATTTTTTCGCAATGCTTTTTGTATTTTATTTACTTGAGTGATTAAATTTGAAAAGGATACTTTTTTAGTTTTATCAATAAAAATTTTATCATATTTAGTAGTATTTGCAGTAGTTTTATTTAAAACAAGTTCTTCAAACAATTTTTCTCCTGGTTTTAGCCCTATAAATTTTATTTTAATATCCCTGTCAGGCTCATATCCGGATAAAATTATCATTCTGCGGGCAAGGTCAACAATTTTCACCGGTTCACCCATATCAAGAATAAATACTTCTCCGCCCTTGCCTATACTTGCAGCCTGAAGGACGAGCTGGACAGCCTCAGGTATAGTCATAAAATATCGCGTTACATCAGGATGTGTAACAGTAACAGGGCCGCCGGCTTGAATCTGGCTTTTAAAAATAGGCACAACACTGCCTCTGCTGCCGAGAACATTCCCGAACCGCACTGCCACAAATTTAGTTTTGCTTCCTTTTTTATCATTTAATCCGATTACGATTTTTTCAGCAATTCGTTTGGTTGCCCCCATTACAGAAGTCGGATTTACAGCCTTATCAGTAGAAATCATAACGAATTTAGCAACTTTATATTTAATAGATGCTTCAGCAACATTTAAAGTCCCAAGCACATTATTTTCAAATGCTTCGTCCGGAAAAAGTTCCATAAAAAAAACATGCTTATGAGCAGCAGCATGAAAAACAATTTCCGGCTTATACTGTTTAAAAACCTTATCAATTTTTTCTTTATTTCTGATATCTGCAATTACAGGAGAAATTTTTATTTTTTTATATTTATTTATAAGTTCCATATTTATATTAAAAATACTGTTTTCACCTTTGCCAAGCAATACGATTTCAGAAGGATTAAAAGATGCAACCTGACGTGAGATTTCAGAACCAATTGAACCGCCGGCGCCTGTAATTAAAACTCTCCTGTTCTTTATTAAATGTTTTACACTTTTTATATCTAATTTTATCTCTTCTCTATTCAATAAATCTTCAATTTTTATATCCCTGATTTGATTTAGAGTAACAACCCCTTTTATTATATCCATGCTTGATGGCACAATTTTAATTTTAGCCTTTGTTTTTTCACATATTTTTAAAATATTATTTATATCACTTCGTTTTGCAGAAGGGAGAGCAATTATAATAATTTTAACAGAATATTTATTAACAATATCCGGAATAGCATATCTGTTTCCGAATATTTTTTTACCGGACAACCTCAAATTCTTTTTAGTTTCGTCATCATCAATGAAACCTATAACTTTCATACCTGAAGACGGATTATTTCTAATTTCTCTTAGAACCATGCTGCCGGCTTCCCCTGCCCCAATTATTAATGTATTAAGATATTTAATCTTTTTGGAACCTGAAATTCTTTCTTTTAAAAAATATTTTTCAATATACCGCACCCCATTAACCAGAACAAAAGTCAAAATAAAATCTATTATAATTACACTTCGAGGATATAAAAAATGCTCATTGTTAATAATATGAATTGCTATACCGAATAGTACGCTTGAAATAAAAGTTGATTTTATACTTATAATCACATCATAAGTACCATAATGATTCAAAATAATTTTATAGTTCCCGGTTAAAATAAATATTAGTAATTTAAAAATAGAAATTATAATGCAGGTTTTAAAAAAAATAGTGTAATAAGGTTCGCTTATTTCACCATTAAATCTCAGCCATAAAGAGATATATAAAGAAAAAATAAAAATAAAAAAATCAATTATTTTATTAATTTTATTATACTGCATCAATATGCTCCTTCGCCATAAATTACTTTGATAATAGTTTTAAATATAATCTCAAAATCTAATAATAGAGAATAATTATTAATATAATAGAGATCTATTTTCAGTTTAGTCGGGATATCCAACTCCTGTCTTCCGCTTATCTGAGCAAGTCCGGTTATACCCGGGCGAACCTGCAATACATTCCTTTGCCATGTTTTGTATTTCTTTACTATCTCTACAACTTCAGGGCGAGGTCCAACAATACTCATATCTCCTTTTAACACATTATAAAACTGAGGCAATTCATCAAGGCTGAATTTTCTTAAAAATTTTCCTATCCGGGTTATTCGATTGTCTTCCTTCTGTGTTTCAAGAGGGCCTAATTTATCGGCATTAATAACCATTGTTCTGAATTTATAAATATAAAACGGCACCCCATTCATTCCTGCACGCAATTGTTTATAAAAAACAGGACCTCTGGAATCTAATTTAATTAATACAGCAATTAACAGAAAAAAAGGGAGACTGAATAATAGAAAGAAAAAAGAAAAAATAATGTCAAAAATTCTCTTTATAATTTTAACTGAAAAATTAAATTTTTGCGGCTTATTTATTAAAACAGGAAAATCTTCGATATCGTCTATTTTTGCTCTGCCGGTTACAATCTCATAGAAATTTGGAATTATTATATACTCCAAATTCAAATTTTCAATTTGTGCTAAAATTCTCAATTTGTTCTCAGCACTCTCATTAGGAACTGCAATTATTATAAAATTTATATTATATCTGCCTATAATTCTTTTAATATTTTTCAATTTCCCCAATACTTTAAAATCATAAATAACTTTTTTATTTACTTTCTGTCTATCATCAATAAAACCTACTATATTTAAATTGTATTGTTTAAGAAATAATTTATCTTTTACTATATTTTTTCCGGCATCAGTTGCACCAATAATCAATACGTTTCTTTTATTTTTCTTTATTAGGAATAATTTTAAATATAAATAATGTAATATAAGAAAGAAAATTGTTGAATAAAAAAATGATAGAAAAATAACCATACGGGGATATGAAAAAGTTCGATTAAAAAAAGTTATAGCAACAATTAATATCGTACTGAATATATTTGCTTTTATTATATTATTACTTACAGTTAAAAAACCCTTAAACTTAGTATTAAATACATTGTACGAAAACAGTGACCAGATTCTAATAACAGTTATAATAAACCATAATGAGAGAAAGTGTTTTAATTCAGTTTCCGGAATAGGATATCCGAATCTGGTTATAAAAGCCAGATATTCAGCAGCATTTAAGAAGATTAAATCTAAAATCATTAAAGGTATCATAAAGTTTATACACCATTAAAATATTTTTTTAAAATTTGAACAATAATTTCTGAGGAATTACCGTGCCCATATGGAAATTGATTTTTTTTGCCACCAAAATTAGATTTACCGTATTTGAGTATGCGATTATAATCTGCACCTGCTAATTTAGCCCACCCGTTTTTTACAAGTTCCTTCCATTCTGTCTCTTCTCTCAACACAACTGCAGGTTTCTGGAGATAAAAAGCTTCTTTTTGCAGACCGCCGGAATCTGTAAAAACCTTATTACTGTATTTTAATAACTTTAGCAT
>CAYQNP010000200.1:0-8277 GCA_964418785.1 uncultured Spirochaetia bacterium
GGTTGTTCTGTTGATGATATTGTGAATGTCGTTTGTATTACAGAATTACAGGCAGGTTAAAAGGAGTTAAAAATGAATAGAACATTAGTTATTATTAAACCTGATGCAGTAAAAGCAAAGCATATAGGAGATATTATAAAAAGGTTTGAAGATGAAGGATATACCATAGTGGGCTTAAAAATGTTGCAGTTGACAAAAGACGAAGCAGAAAATTTTTACAATGTTCACAGAGGAAAACCTTTTTTTGAAAATTTAATTAAATTTATGACATCGGGAAATTGTGTGCCTATGGTTTTAGAACGAGATGAGAATATAATTCAGGATGTAAGAAATTTTATAGGAGCAACAGATTCGAGAAAAGCAGAAAAAGGTACTATTAGAGCAGATTATGGTACTGACAACAGTCAGAATGCTGTACATGCTTCTGACAGTGAAGAGAGTGCAAGGGTTGAGATTAATTTTTTCTTTCCGAATCTGATATAAAAATTATGAGTAAGGAGAAATGAGTTATGGCATTACCAAAATTTAAGAAATCGAAAGCAAAGTCAAGGTCGCGGCGTGCGAATTATTTAAGAATCGATGCGCCGAATTTGGTTCCGTGTCCTAATTGCGGTGCAATGAAATTACCGCACAGGGTATGCCCGGAATGCGGTTATTACAAAGGAAAATTGGTTGTAAGTAAGAAGGTCAAAGCAAAAAAAGAAGAAACAGCCGGGAAATAGTATATGAAAATAGCCGTTGATGTAATGAGTGGTGAACGAGGACCTGAGGAACTCATAAAAGGTGCTCTGGAAGCTGCGGCTGTTTATAATATTAATATTGTGCTTGTAGGTGATAAAAATATAATAAATTATATTTTACAGCGTCATACATATAATAAAGATTTAATAGAGATTGTGCATGCTTCTGAAGTTATTACAATGAAAGAGCAGCCTACAGCAGCAATAAAGAAAAAACCTGATGCTTCGGTTCTTGTATCCGCCAGGCTTGTAAAAGACGGATTGGCAGATGCATTTGTATCTCCGGGTAATACAGGAGCAACTTTTGCAGCTGCTTTTATGAATCTCGGCAGAGTAAAAGGTATTTCCAGACCTGCAATTTTGACCCCTGCCCCGACAAGAACTCTCGGACAGTATACTGCTGTTCTGGATGTGGGCGCAAATCCGGAATGTAAACCGATTAATCTTGTTCAATTTGCTGTTATGGGTGCTGCGTATGCTCATACTGTTTGGGGATTAGAAAATCCGAAAGTTGGGCTGCTTAGTAATGGTGAAGAGGATTCTAAAGGCACTGAACTTACACAAAAAGCAAATTCTATCTTGAAAAAACTTCCGCTTAATTATGTGGGTTATATAGAAGGACGAGATATATTTAATAATAAAGTTGATGTTGCTGTATGTGACGGATTTGTGGGCAATCTTGTTTTAAAAACAATAGAAGGAGCAGGTTTGGCTTTATATAATATTCTAAAGGACGGCATAAAAAGCAGTTTCTGGGCTAAAATGGGTGCTTTAATGATGCTGCCGGTTTTTAAAAGATTAAAAAAGGTTATGGACTATGCTGAATACGGGGGAGCTCCTCTTTTGGGAATAAACGGTATTACAATTGTAACTCACGGAAGTTCCTCTGCCAGGGAAATATTAAATGGAATTCGTGTTGCGCATGAATTGGTTAGAACAAATGTCAATGATATTATAATGAATAAGTTGAAAGAGTATGGAGTTAATAAATTTAATTGGTTCAAGTGGGAGTAAAAAAAACTTGCCATTAAAAAAAAAAGTATTAAAATAAGAAAAATTTTGTTTTAGTATATTTTTATTATATCAGGAGGAGTTTTTATGAATGTGGAATTGAAAGATAAAGTTGCACTTGTAACGGGAGGTGCCAGAGGTATAGGACGAGCTATTGCTGAAAGCCTTGCATCTGCAGGTGCTAATATAATTGTTGCGGATTTAATGGAAGATGTTGCTCTGCAAACAGCAAATGAGATTAAAGATAAATATAATGTAGAAACTTTTGCTGTAGGTGTTGATGTTTCTAAATATGATTCTGTTAAAGAGAGTGTTGAGAAATCAATAGAAAAATTTGAAAAAATCGATATTTTAGTAAATAATGCCGGGGTAACAAAAGATACACTTATTATGAGAATGAGTCCTGAGGATTTTGATTTTGTTTTAAATGTTAATTTAAAAGGGACATTTAATTATACTAAAGCAGTAACTGCTTATATGGCAAAACAGCGTGCCGGCTCAATAATAAATATAGCATCTATTATTGGAATAATAGGAAATATAGGACAGGCAAATTATTCTGCAAGTAAAGGCGGGGTAATTGCATTAACTAAAACAACAGCAAAGGAGTTTGCATCAAGAAATATAAGATGTAATGCTGTTGCCCCGGGATTTATTGATACTGAAATGACAAGAAAACTGCCTGAAAAAGTTCGGGAAGAGATGATTAAATTAATTCCGCTTAAAAAATACGGCTTGCCGGAAGATGTTGCAAATGTTGTTCTGTTTCTTGCATCCGATATGTCAAAATATGTAACCGGTCAGGTCGTTGTGGTTGACGGCGGAATGGTTATGTAAAATAATAGAATTTTTTAGGAGGTAAAAATGGAATATTTTTTAACAGATATTCAGAAAGAGATTAAAGAGTTAGCACATCAAATTGCAGAAGAAAAGATTAAGCCTGTTCGTGCTAAGTATGATGAAGAAGGAATATTTCCGAATGATGTAATGGAAGCTCTTGCTCAGGCAGATATGTTCGGGCTTTATATTCCGGAAGAATACGGCGGCATGGGTGGTGGTGTAACCGATTTGTGTATTGCTGTTGAGGAATTAAGTAAAGCATGCGGCGGTATTGCTGTAAGTTATGCTGCAAGTGCTCTCGGTACTTTTCCTATTCTTATTGCCGGTACAGAAGAACAGAAAAAGAAATATATACCTGATATAGCATCCGGTAAAAAGTTAGCAGCATTTGCTTTAACAGAACCTAATGCAGGTAGTGATGCAGCTGGAATTCAGACAACAGCCAGGCTTGAAGGTGATTATTATGTTTTGAACGGGATGAAACAATGGATTACAAACGGTGGTGAAGCAGACACTTATACTGTTTTTGCAATGACAGATAAAAGTAAAGGAGCTCGTGGTGCTAGTGCTTTTATTGTGGAAAAAGGAACCCCGGGTTTTACTTTTGGCAAAAAAGAAAATAAACTCGGTATTCGTTCTTCTGCAACAAGAGAATTGATTTTTGACGAATGTAAAATTCCAAAAGAAAATTTATTGGGTAGAGAAGGAATGGGGTTTATTATTGCAATGAAAACTTTTGATACTTCCCGTCCGGGAATAGCTGCACAGGCTGTTGGTATTGCACAGGGTGCCCTTGATGAAACAATAGAGTACATTAAACAGAGAGAACAGTTTAACAAAAAGATAATTTCTTTCCAGGGTGTTCAGTGGATGCTCGCAGATATGGCTACAAAAATTGAAGCAGCAAGACAACTTACTTATCATTCGGCTAAGTTAATTGATGAAGGTATTAAGAATGTTGGTAAGTATTCTGCTATGGCTAAGGTTTTTGCTTCTGATACTGCAATGGAAGTTACTACAAATTGTGTTCAGCTTTTCGGCGGATACGGATATATGAAAGAGTATCCAATTGAAAAGTATATGCGCGATGCAAAAATTACTCAGATTTATGAGGGTACCAACCAGATTCAGCGGGAAATTATTGCACTTGCTTTAATTAGAGAAAGTAATAAAAAGAAAAATTAATTTTATTTTAAAAAACCAGGAGGTGTTTTAAATGGCTGATTTAGAGAAAGTGAAGAAAATTATTGTTGATGAGTTAGGTGTTGATCCTGGCGAAGTTACTCCTGAAGCTTCTTTCATTGATGATTTGGGAGCAGATTCTCTTGCAACTGTTGAATTGATTATGGCTTTTGAAAAAGAATTTGGTGTATCTATTCCTGATGAAGAAGCTGAAAATATCAAAACAGTTGGCGATGTTTTAAAATATTTAGATGAACACGGAAAATAATTTTCTTTTTATTTGTTTATAAGGGAACGGCATAAATCCGTTCCCTTATTTTTTTTGCAATTATATTTTTTATATTAAATTTTAAAGAAAAAACAGGAGGACTATGTAATGGCAGAAAGACGAAGGGTTGTTATTACAGGGATGGGAGTTGTATCGCCAATAGGAACAGGACTTGAAAAGTATTGGGATAGTTTAATTCAGGGAAAATCCGGAATTAGAAGACTTGACTGGGTGCCGGATAATATCCCGGTTAAGATTGCAGGTGAACCTGTTGATTTTAATGTGGAAGATTATATTGATAAACGAGAAGCCAGAAGAATGGATAAATTTCTGCAGTATGGTCTGGCAGCCGGAATAATGGCTTATCAGGATTCCGGTCTTGAAAATGCCGATTATGATAAAGACAGAGCCGGTGCTACAGTTGGCTCAGGTATTGGCGGATTGCAGATTTTTCAAGATAATCATCAGATGTATCTTGAAAGAGGGAAAGTAAGTCCTTTTTTTATTCCGCTTTTAATTACAAATATGATATCCGGAAGAATAGCTATTAAGTACGGTTTTAGAGGACCTAATTTTTCAGTTTCTTCAGCATGTGCTACATCTAATCATTCAATAGGAGTTGCACTTGATTTTATACGAGCAGGGCAGGCTGATATAATGTTTGCCGGCGGTTCAGAAGCTGCAGTTACGCATCTTGGAATTCAGGGTTTTGCTGTTATGAAAGCTATTTCTACAAGAAATGACGAGCCTGAAAAGGCATCCAGACCTTTTGATGTTGATAGAGACGGGTTTGTAATGGGTTCCGGCGCCGGTGTGGTTGTTCTTGAAGAACTTGAACATGCTAAAAAAAGAGGTGCTAAAATTTACGCTGAGTTAATCGGAATAGGTATGTCTGACGACGCTTATAATATGGTTGCTCCTCATCCTGAAGGTGAAGCAGCTGCTCTCTCTATCAGTAGATGTATCGAAGATGCCGGTATAAAACCTGAAGATGTTGATTATGTTAATGCTCATGGGACTTCTACTCCTCTCGGTGATATTGCTGAAATTAAGGCTATTAAAAAAGCACTTGGAGATGCTGCTAAAAAGGTAATGGTTAGTTCTACTAAGTCTATGATTGGTCATTGTCTTGGCGCAGCCGGCGGTCTGGAACTGGTTGCTACTGTCCTCGGTATGAAAAACGGATATGTGTTGCCTACTATTAATCTTGATAATCAGGATCCGCAGATCGACCTTGATTGTGTGCCAAATGAACCGAGAAAAGCAGATATTAATGTTGCTATATCTAACTCCTTTGGTTTTGGCGGGCATAATTCCACTATTGCTATAAAAAAATATGAGGAATAAATTTGATGATTTACCATGGTTATGAGTATAGTGTATGTGCAGTAAGGAAAGAAAAAAAGAATTAAAAAGAGTGGAAAAATTATTAAAGATTAAATTTAAAAATAGAATGTTATTAGATAAAGCATTAACTCATACATCTTATGCACATGAAGTTTTACATAGTGAAGAACATTATGAAAAACTTGAGTTTTTAGGTGATTCGGTTCTTTCTCTTGTTATAAATGAATATTTGTACGAGAATTTATCGGATTTACCTGTAGGCCAGTTATCGAGATTTAAATCTTTAATAGTTAGTGATTCTTCTTTGTATAAAATATCTGAAGGATTAGGATTAGGTGAATTTTTAAATTTAGGGAAAGGGGAGCAGCTTAGCGGAGGAAACCATAAAAGTTCTTTACTTGCAGATATTATGGAATCAATTATAGGGGCTTATTATCTTGATTCAGGCCTGAAAAAAGTAAAACGATTAATATTACGGCTTTTGAATGATACAATAGAACATTCAATGAATATAGTAGAAAAGAAAGATTATAAATCAAAATTACAGGAATACTCACAAAAGCGGTTTAAGATATCGCCTGAATATTATGTTATAAATATTAGCGGACCGGAGCATAGCAGAATATACAAAATAGGTGTTAAAATAAATGGAGAAGAATTGGGAGAAGGTACAGCTACAAATAAAAAGGATGCAGAGAAAATGGCTGCGAAGGAAGCATTAAATAAATTATTAAATAAAAATGAAAAAGGAGTATAGATTATGGAAATAGTAGTAAGCATTAAACAGGTGCCGGATACTACGGAAGTAAGGATAGATCCGGAGACCAATACTTTAATAAGGGACGGAGTGCCGAGTATTATTAATCCTTTTGATGAGAATGCTATAGAAGAAGGATTAAGATTAAAAGAAAAGCACGGCGGTAGAGTTACAGTAATTACAATGGGGCCGCCACAGGCTGAAACAGCGTTAAGAGAAGCTCTTGCTATGGGTGTTGATGATGTTATCTTAATAAGTGACAGAAAGTTTGCCGGTGCAGATACATGGGCTACTTCGTATGCTCTTGCACAGGCTATCAGAAAATTAGGGAAGTTTGATGTGTTATTATTCGGTAAACAGGCAATAGACGGTGATACTGCACAGGTAGGACCCGGTGTGGCAGAACAGCTGGATGTCCCTCAGGTTGCATATATTAGAAAATTGGAAGTCGTTGATAATAATGTTGCAAGAGTCGAAAGAGTTATGGAAAACGGTTATGAAGTAATTGAAGTAAAACTGCCTGCACTTTTTACTGTGTTGAAAGAGATAAATGAACCGAGATACCCGAGTCTTAAAGGTAAAATGATGGCAAAGAAAAAAGAGATTACAGTCTGGTCTGCTGCTGATATTGGTGCAGATGAAAATTTGATAGGTTTAAAAGGTTCCCCTACAAAAGTAGTTAGAACATTTACTCCTGCTCCAAGAGGCAGAGGTGAAATATTTGAAGGTGAAGTTGAAGATATGGTGAAAGAATTGGTTAACAGATTAATGGAAGTTAAAGTTATTTAATTTTTTAAAGTAAGAAATTCAGGAGGTAAATAAAAGTGGAAATAGTAGTAAATGCAGAAAAATGTACAGGTTGTACGATTTGTGCACAGAAATGTCCTTTTGGCGTTATTGTAATGGAAAATAGATTGGCTGTTATAGGAGACGGCTGTACTTTTTGCGGTGTTTGTGTACAGGCATGTCCGTTTGAAGCTATAACTATATATAAAGACGAAGAAACCGGTCCTAAAGTTAATTTAGATGAATATAGAGGCGTACTTGTTTTCGGTGAGGTCAGAGATGATAAACTGGCAAGTGTTGCTATAGAACTTATCTCTGAAGGAAGAAAACTTGCAGATCAGTTAAAAGTTCCTCTTACAACTGTTATATTAGGTGAAAATGTAGGAGAATTGGCTAAAGAAGCTATTTATTACGGAGCAGACAAAGTATTACTGTATGATGATCCGGTGTTGAAAGAATATAGAAATGATTCATATGCAAAGGTATTAACAGATGTTATTAATGAGCAGAAACCTGAAATTGTATTGCTTGGAGCTTCAAGTATTGGACGGGCATTAGCTTCCAGGGTAGCAGCAAGAGTATATACCGGACTTACAGCAGATTGTACACAGCTTGATATTGATATGGAGAGAAGGATGCTGCTTCAGACTCGTCCTGCTTTCGGTGGTAATCTTATGGCAACTATTGAGTGCCCTGATTACAGGCCTCAGATGGCAACTGTTCGGCCAAAGGTTATGAAAAAAGGTAAAAGAGATGAATCAAGAACAGGTGAAATTATCAGGTTAAAATCGGGAATTACAGAAGAAGAGATTAGAACGAAGATCATAGAGTACGTAAAACAGGCTGCCGGAGAAGTTGATCTTGAAGAAGCCGAAATAATTGTATCCGGTGGTAGAGGTTTACATAAGGCTGAAAATTTTGCTTTAATTAAAGAATTGGCTGATTTGCTTGGCGCTGCAGTAGGTGCATCGCGTGCAACTGTTGATGCCGGATGGATTGAAGCACACCATCAGGTCGGACAAACAGGTAAAACTGTTGCACCAAAACTTTATATTGCTGTCGGAATATCCGGCGCTATTCAGCATTTAGCCGGTATGCAGACTTCTGATATCATTGTTGCTATTAACAAAGACCCTGAAGCACCTATTTTTAATGTTGCTACTTACGGTATTGTGGGTGACCTGTTTGAAGTTGTTCCTGCTCTTATTAAAGAAATTAAAAGAGTTAAAGGTTTATAAATTTTTTTATGCAGCCGGTTCAAAATCCGGCTGCTCTCTTATTTCTTTAGTACCTCAAGTTGATAGATAAAACTTTCTCGGGTTGTTATGTATGTAAAAATAAATTAT
>CAYQNP010000201.1:0-3858 GCA_964418785.1 uncultured Spirochaetia bacterium
GGACGGTGCAAAACTTTATATACTTTTTGCGCCGAGCCTGAAGACTCGGCTACTATTATTTTGAGAGGATGGTTATTCGCTTCTGCAAAATATATAACATTTTCCTCCGTCCCTTCCGGTGATATTTATATATTAATAACTATCGGACTATTATTTACATATAAATCGATCAGTTTATCATTATTATCAAAGTTAGATTTAATCCATAAAATATCATCAGAATTAATAATTTTTTGCAAAGTGCCGTATTGCAAATCAGGTATTAATTTTAGTTTATCCAGTTCTTGCAACTGCACCCATTCAAGAGTTCCTTCTTCAGTCTTAACTTTAGAATTAAACAATTTTTTTGTAACGACTCCGACAAAATCAAATACCATCCATTTCCCGTATCTGTCAAAAGCAGTAAAGACAGCTTTTAATTTCAGATTTTCGATATAGAATTCTTTATATCCGCTTTCTTCCTCAATTTCCCTAATAGCAGTATCAAAAGGTGTTTCATTAACATCCGAATCCATTTTTCCGCCCAGCCCGGCATAATATCCGGGTAGAAATTTTCTATCTTTACTCCTATGCATAAGCAGCACTTCTCTCTTATCAGGCGACAGTAAAAATATTTCTACAGCAGATAAAAATTTAAATGTATCCAAACTACTCATATTATTTTACCGGATTTAAGTCATTCAATAAATAAATCAAATCTTTTAATATATTTTTATACTCTGACTTTATTTTTAGCAATTCAACATTTTTCAAGGCAGTACGAAATAGATACTGCATTCTTTTATAACTTTTCTCATAGGCACCTGATTCAATAATAATATTTTTTATTTTCTCAATATCAGATATTTTTTTATTTTTCAGCAGAAATAATTGTTTAAAATCAGTTTGCTTTTTTCCTTTAAGAAGTTTTAAAGTACGACTAATAAGGAGAGTAAATTTTCCTTCTGTAATATCAGAGATATTAGATTTTCCGATTTTCTTATCATCACCAAAAACACCGAGTATATCGTCGCGTAGTTGAAAAGCAATTCCGAGAGGAACAGCAAAATCTTTAATTTTATTCAATTCTACTGTTCTGCTGCTTCCACCAGCCAATATATACCCCATTAATAAAGGATAATATATTGTATAATAGGCTGTTTTATAAGTACTAATTTCTTCAGGCAGATTCTCGGCAAGATTAAAATTTTTTCGTTGAGACGCTAAAGAATCAAGTATTTGTCCCCACCCTGTAATTTCATAACACTCGGAAAAATATTTGAGAAAAATATTTTTTACCTTATAATCAAATTTAGTATCTGCAATAATTTCAAGAGATATTGTAAACAAAATATCTCCCACAACAATCCCTATGTCTTTCCCAATATCATTGTTTAAGGTCTCATTCTTATATGACTCAAACATAATTTTATGAAAAGACTTTTCACCTCTTCGCATTTCAGCTTTATCCATAATATCATCGTGGATTAATAGAAAACTGTGCATAATTTCTATGGCAGCAGATATTTTTATTATATCGTTCTTTATATTTTTTTTTGCATAACCGTAATAACCGGCTAACAGCAAAAGAGGACGAATACGCTTCCCGGGTCTTAGGCAAAAATTTTTGGCTTCCTTTAAAATCTTCCGTAATTCACTGTTCTTTACTTCTTTTTCTTTATTTAAAAAATAATCTTCAATTTTCTCATCAATAAGAGGGATGTATTTTAAGGAAAATTTCTTAAATTCATTGCTTTTATCTTTTAATATTTTTATACATTTTTCAATAATATAATCCGGAGTAGAAGCACCAGAAGTAACAAAACAGGATTTAAAATTGTTTATTTTTAAAGTTAGAATATCTTCCGGTTTATGAATAAAAAAAGTATTTTTATTAACAGAAGATGCTATTTGATATAATTTTGTTGTATTTGAACTGTTTTTAGAACCTATAACAATAACCATATCAAATTTAGAAGATTTTTCTCTTACTTCCTTCTGTCTGTTTTTAGTTGGTGCACAAATTGTATCTTTAACTTTAACTTCATTAACAAAAGATTTAATTTTTTTAATAATAGCATCAGCACGTTCTTTTATAAAAGTAGACTGCAGGACAATACCTGCTTTTTCTATGTTGTTAAATAATTCTTTTCGTACTTCCTCCACTTTTCCTATGATCACAGGTTTTTTCTCAGCATAGCCGGAAATACCAATAACTTCAGTATGAGCCGGATTTCCTATAATTACAGGATAATAACCGTCCTTTTCAAGATTCGCAATTGCTCGATGAATTACCTTTACAAGAGGACAAGTAGAGTCAATATATCGGATATTTTTTGAATTTAATCTTTTATATATATCAGGCGCAACGCCATGACTCTGGATAATTAAAATATCATTTTCTTTCAGAACCGGAATTCGTTTAAAATTTTTTATAATAATCAAACCTTTTGCCTTTAATTCATTTATAACAATCTCATTATGAATTATTTCTCCCAGCATATATATTTTGTTATATTTATTAGAAGAAAGGATATCATTAATAAGTTTTATAGAACTTTCAACTCCCGGGCAAAAACCTATATTTACACTCTTTTCTATCTTTATCATAATTACATTTTATACAGATTAATTCATAAGTCAATATTTATATTATGAAAAAAATTTAACTTGATTTTCAAATTAAAATCAATATAGAATATAAGCATGGAAAGAGAAGCACGAATATTGAGTATAAATATCAGCGAAACAAAAGGCACCGGAAAAAAGCCGATTAAAGAAGCATTTGTAATTAAAAATTTCGGCATAAAAGGCGATGCACATGCATCAAGGAATTCCAAACGACAGGTTAGCCTCTTATCAATACAGAGTATAAATAAAATTAAGAACAGTCAAATAGATATAAAGCATGGTGATTTTGGCGAAAATATAACACTTGACTATACAGACCTGTATAGATTGCCTATTGGTACATTACTATATTTTCAAAACGGTGTTATAATGAAAATATCTCAAATTGGGAAAAAATGCCATACCGGGTGTAATATTTTTAAAACCATTGGAAAGTGCATCATACCTGCAGAAGGAATTTTTGCTATAGTTTTGAAAAGCGGAAAGATAAAAAAAAATGAGGTAATCAGAATAAAATATGAATAAAAATATTAAAAACATACTAACCAATAATTACAGAATAAATGATTTGATAAATCTTCTCAATGGTAAGGATACTGAAACTGAATTATTTGAAATTTCGGATAAAGTATGCCGTGAAATGTTTCAGGACAAAGTATACTTGCGCGGGATACTGGAATTTTCAAATCATTGCAGAAAAAACTGCAAGTATTGCGGAATACGAAGAGCTAACTTAAATCTAACAAGATATAGAATTGAGCCGGAAGTTATTATACAACTTGGAATAGATGCGTATAATGACGGCTTTCATACAATTGTATTACAATCCGGTGAAGATATATATTATGATGATAAATTGGAAAAAATCATTAAAGAAATAAAAAAGAAAGCAGATATAGCAATAACAATATCAATAGGTGAACGAGAATTTAATTTTTATAAAAAACTAAAAGAAGCAGGAGCAGACAGGTTTCTTCTGCGGATTGAAACAACAGATAAAAAATTATTTAAAAATCTGCATCCTGATGATGATTTTAAATACAGATTAAAATGTTTATATGAATTAAAAAAGATTGGTTATGAAGTAGGAACAGGAATAATGGTGGGACTTCCCGGACAAAGTATAGAATCTATAGCAAAAGATATAATTTTTTTTAAAGAATTTGATGCTGATATGGTTGGAGTTGGGCCGTTCATTCCTCATCCGGATACACCGCTCTCTGAAGCAGAAACAGGGTCCTTTGAACT
>CAYQNP010000202.1:0-9109 GCA_964418785.1 uncultured Spirochaetia bacterium
TCTCCATTTTCATCCGTTCCATCCCAGTAAGTCGTATTCATATCATTTAAAATAATATTGGTAAGATTTATTTCTTTTATTAGTCTGCCTGTTATATCGTATATTTTTATCTGAACAGGATTATACTCATTCACTATAAATTTAATTTTACATTTTGTTTCGTTATTCAAATGAATAACATTATCAAGAACAGACACTGTTTTAGATAAACCTTCAACTTCAACAGTATTATCTTTTGTAGGTTCCCCAATTGCATCCTTATTCCCATTATTAAAATAGAATCTATATTTTAATAAACCGTCTCCGGCATATCGTAATACAATATTTTTCTTATAATATTTTCCATCAGTATAAATAATATCACCTGTATCAAATTCATCCATACTCACTTTTTCACCATTATCATCATAATCCCCATCATCATTCAAATCAATCCATAATTCTTTTATAACCGGCGGGTTATTATTAGGTTCCATATAACTAACGCGGAAATCATAAGTATCTCCTGTTGTGGCTATTTCAGGTGACACACCTTTTGAAATGTAATTTCCGCTTCCTATCCAGCTTAAAACAGGTTCATCATTTACAATTGTAAATGCTATATTCCCATTGTTTGCATAAGTCCAGAAACTTTTATTCCCATAAGAAATCCTCACATTATCATAAGCCATTACTCGCCAGTAATAATCACCATTTGCCAAAACAGGGGTGATATAGGTTCTACTCCCCATAGGAGCATACGAAGAAGTATAATCTGTAACAAGTGATGTAAAATTAGAATCACGCGCTACCTGAATTATATATCTTAAATTTTCCATAGAAGAAGGCACAACAGCATCATTTAGTATAAAATTCAGCGTTGCTATAGTTATGGTCCTTAAACTGCCGTTTACACATTTCAATGGTCCAAGATTAGTCGGGCTATCAGGATATCCGATATTATCATAATGTAAACCCATATCAACTCTAATATCCGGAAACATTACACTTACATTAGTATCTCCTCTATCAATACAAGGACTTGTATTTGTGTCCCCTGTTAAATTATGGCTTCTGTCATATTTGGATTTAAGTAAAAAAGAATTACTCCATACGCCCGTTTCAAAAGTTTTGAATAAAGGATCACAACTTATGTCCCCTGTGCCTGCAGATATACCTACTGTGGAATAATAATTTCCGGCGGCATTACTGCATACGTCATTATAGGCGGTTTGAAGATCGGTTGTTCCGGCGCCCCACCCGTAATCACTCTCATTTAAACCATATCTATAATTTTTATATATAATAGAGTTTCTGATATTAACATAACCGCACCCGGCAAATAATCCGTCCAGACTATTTGCATACAATATGGAATGCTCAATAACAGTATCCTGATGGTCAGCCCTTTCATTTAAATACGAGATTTCCACTCCGTACATATTTGAATATGAAATATTATAATTCAAATAATTAATTTCAGTGGTAAAGCTTCTTGCATATATATCGATTCCGCCATGAGAAGAGTTGTGATGAACAATATTGCTCTCAACCGTACAACCCGAACTGCAGTATATATATATACCGGCATCCCCATTATTATAAGCAATATTATTATTTATTACGGCGTTATCACACTCACCCCGCGTATCGAGATCTCCTCCGGCCCCGATAGTCCGTCCAACACTTATACCATTATCGCTACAATTATGCACTTTACATTTTTTTATGGTAATATGTTGTGCACCAGTATTAAGACAAATACCATTATTGTTTGCATTCTCAACTTCTATGCCGTTTATTACAATATAATCTGCATGATAAATATGAATTCCGCAGTTTTGCCCTGATGCATTAATAATAACACCATCTGTATATGCGGTAAAAATAATAGGATTTGCAGAAGTACCTGAATTAGTAATACAGATAATGGAAGAATAAGAATCAACAGTTCTTCCTGCCGTATCATATATCCCGGCTGCAATAAAAAGAGTATCACCGTTTGTCATTATATCCGCCGCATACTGCAAAGTTTCCCATGCATTTGTCCATGTGAGACCGGAATTAATGTCACTGCCGTTCGTTTTTACATAATACGTAATACCTGTGACTGTCCCTTGTAGTAAAAACAAAATAAAAAAAAATGAAATAAATAATTTTTTTAAATATATCTTCACAAATCACCTCATACTTTTCCGGACAAGTATATGACGAAACTCATCCTCCTCGTTATTATTTCTGTCATTTCGAACCAACCCCGATCTACATCGGGATAAGATCTCTCACATTCGTTCGAGATGACAATAAAACCACCGCGAAATGACACATAAAATACTTATCCAAACCCGAGGTCGATATTTTTTTTACCTATAACCTACCCTATATTATGGTTTACTCCAGTATATATTGTCTAAATGATAAACTTGTCCATTTGTTAGAGGATCTCCACCATTATTCATCATAAAATAATAAGTTACCTGACTAAAATCCATTCCGGGAAAAGCAGAAAAAGGAATAGTTATAGTATGCCAATTTCCATCAGCACTAAATCCATATGCGTTTAAATATACCCAATATTCAGTTGTACTGTCTTTTATTCCTACTTTTATATTATTATTGTTACTTGCCATTATTGATAAGTGTAGACTTCCGCCGGCATATTCACTTCTATTATGATTGGTAGGATTGTTAAATCCATTAATAGCCGCTATTCCCCAACCCCACCAAAGTTGACTGGCATCAATAACAACCCCTCGTTGATAGACACTTCCTTCTCTTGCTTCTGTAGAATCATTAACATCCGATGTTGTTAAACAGGTGTAATTCCAATTATATAATTGAATTTCTGAATCCCATACAGGAGTTGAGTATGTTTCGGTATATAACCCTAAATAATTTGTACCGCTGAAATTAGAGTACCATGTTGCAGTTGCTGTCCTTGTGCCTGCAGGATTAGCATCATTATATAAAACAGTAATAGTATCGCCTTGAGATACTTTTATTTTATTCCCCCCACTTGTTCCATACACAGTAAAACCGATTGTACCTGTATAGGCAGAAGTTCCTTTGGTTAATGTGACAGATAGACCTGTTGAGTCGGTAGTGCTTTTTACATTAACAGTTACAGTAGCGGCTGTTAAATCGGCATCAATTAAAGTAATAGATGCTACTGTATTTGTCCCTGTATAAGAATTGCTGTTAAATGTTATTATCCCGGTATGGTATAAAACATTGTTGTCATTATCATCATTTGAGTTATTATCTGTTGTTCCGGTATATTCGGGATCTAAAGGGTTAAGATGTTCTCTTTGTTCTGGAGAACATTGAGTTAAAATAAAAGAGAAAGTTATAATAACAAATAATAAACTTAATATTTTTTTCATTTTAATACCTCCTTTTAAAATATTAAAATCCATGAGAATATTGAATTCTAAGACTTCCGGTATGGGTGGCACTTATATTTATTCTGCTTAAAGAAAAGTAATCAAATGCAAAGAAACCTGCTCCTGCAATAAATGATGCAATAGCAAGATTATTATATAGTGCTGCTTTTTCGTCATTGTCGACAGCCTGGTTGTAATACAGAACAGCATCATCTGATGTTGATGCGTTTAAATAATCATTGTTGTATATAGAATCAGCGGTTTCTTGAGCAGAATTTCCGAGAAGATAAAATACAGGGGCTGCAATGAGACAAATACCGGCTCCTATTTTTGCCCAGGTGATTTTTCTCCACGAATATTCTGTTTGAGATTTTGCGGGAACTTTACTTACGGTTATTTTATTTTTGTTTATTCCTGTATTGGAATTTTTGTTTCTTATCTTTGCAAGCATTGCTTCTGCAGTGGGAACATATTTTGAATCTTTGTGTATGGATATTAGTTTGTTTAGAATATCTTCGGCATTATTATAATCTTTAGTATTATAATAGAGTTTCCCGAGTAAAAGCTCTATTTTGTCATTTTTATTAAATTCTGGAAATTTTTTATCGTGATATTTTAATATCTTTACTGCTTTTTCAGTGTTTCCTATCTTTGCAAAAGCAATACCGAGTATCATTAATACCTGTTCTTTCCTTTCGTCTGTTTTATAAGTTTTAATAAATTTTTTTGATAGATCAATACATTTTACATAATCACCTGATTTGTAAGTTTTTAATATGTCGTTATATAATTCATCAGGATTTGAAGCACTAAATAAAGGTAAGTAATTAAGGAATAATATTGATATAATTAAAATAAGAGATACGGATTTCATAATAAACCTCCTTATTATATATTATTTTTTAAATCCCACATTATCTATATAATAAATATACTCTCCGGTAGGTGTTCCTGCTTCTATAACAAATTCAAACATTAAAAATGCATTGGTTTTACTCAAAGTGGTAATAGAGCTTAAATCGTATTTTTTGGTTTGCCATTCAGTAGTTATTCCATTTACGGCCAATTTAGTTTCAGTTCCATCATCAGGATCAGTGGAATCTTTAACACTTACTTTAAGGCAGCCGTCCGGAACAGGATGAGACGGGTCTGTCTTAATGTCAAAAATTAGCTGGGAATAATCAGATAAATCAATATATTCTCTAAAGCCGAAATTATTATTACCGGGTGATTTAATTACTGCTCCCCACATTGTCCATCCGTTTTGAGAGCCGTCTATCCAGCTTGTAATCTTCATATATTCATTATTTTCGCCAATATTATCTAATTCCATATAACTGCTGCTTTGTTTATAACTTGCTGTAAGCGGATTACCACTGTAATCAAGTACCAGTTGAAGTTCTTTCCCAAAAAATTCATTTGACGAAATAAAATCACCATTGTATATAAAAAGATCCAATTTTGTTCCGTCTGAAGTATAAACAACAGATGTTAATGTATTTCCGGTTTTACTGTTTTGAGGTAATCCGTCCGGATCAAGAAGCGCAGGTACTTCATTGTTGCAGTTTATAAGAATAATACTTGATAATAAAAACAGTAAAATGGTATTTTTTAATTTCATAATAACCTCCTTTAATTTTAAAATTTTAAAGTAAAAACTGTGCCGATTTCTTTATAACTTGTATCCGGTGATACAGCTGCTATTTTGTCGTCATTGCTTTCATTGTTGTTTACGCCTTCATCGTAATATAATTCAATAAAAGATTTGCCGATTTTGTATCTCAAAGAAGTTCTAATGCGAGTATCGTATTTTATTCCCCATTCAGCACTACCGAATACAGGTCCCCAGTCATCTTTGGCAAATAGAAATGTAAATATAATGTTTTTATAGTGTATTTCAGTATTAGAAGTATAATTTATTGTAAATGGGGTTAAAGCATATCTTGAGCCGACACCTGCTTCTTTTAAGCCGGTGTTAAAATCTTCTATTATTTTAATTGGTCTAAAAATATTCGCAATTACTTTTGCACTAAATTGATTGCCGGTATATGGATATTTCCCATAAGTATATACACTTTTGCCTTCAATGGTATCCTGATGTTTTTCCTGCCACCATAATCTCCATTCATAATCAAAATGTTCCTGATAATCCGTATAAGTCGGATATTTGAAATATTTATATGTGATAATACCTGCAAAATCACCTGTCTCAGTATCATTTATGTTCCATGATTTTATCCATGTAGAAGGAGTAGTGTCATAAACCAGGGAAATCTCTATTATGCTGCGTTCTCTGTTGTTGAGCCATGTTAATGCATCAGAATCAAGTATCATTGGAGGAAACAAAAATTCTACTTCTCCGGATACAGGTTTTATGTTTTTATAATCCACCATAAATAAAATATCTTTAATTGGCCTTAAGTGTAAACTTAAATCAAATTCGTTTCTGTTTCCTGCATAAATATCATTGTGAAGATATTTAGCTTCAATACCAAGCAGGGAAAATAAGTCTGTTTTTAATCTTCCTGCATATGCTAAACTTTTTTCAGCAGGTTTATATTTTGCAACTTCTCCGGATATAATAAACTCTTTTATTTTGTATTCTGCTTTAAATGCTGTAATCCTGTTGTCTGCATCAAATATTCCTTTTGTCTTATTTGTACTGGCCGGAATAGCAATGAATACTTTATTGTTGTAATCAGCTCTGGATACATTCGGAATAAGGTATATAACACCTTCCTTTGCTTTCATATCAGTAAGAATTTCTCTATGGTAAAAAGTTAAATTTATAAAATTTATGGGAATAGATATTCTGGATAAAATAAAAGGATCTTCACCGAATAAGGGTTCTTCTCCCATTACAATAGTAAATGGAGAGAGGAATTTTTTCCCTTTAAATTGAACTCCTTCCGGAGCAAGGTGCCCTTGTTGGAAATATTCTTCTGTTAGCCAGTTGTCCCAATATAAACCGAATAACTCGTCATTCCATCCTTTATGACCTATGTTTTTAAAAATATGAGCATCAAAATATTCTGTTCTTATATTTGCATCAGCTTTTTTTATAAATATACCTACAGTATCAGTGTCGTATAATCCGGCAGTTTCCATGTCATGCGAGTTTATCCCTAATATTTCATCATCTCTTAATTTTTCTAAACCGGTATAAGGTCTTTTATATTCACCTGTGTTTTTATCTATTACATAAACTCCAAAATTTTTAGTTCCATACCAATATGGCTTTCCATTCATTTCCGCACTTGCAGGCTTATCAGCAAATATTGCAAGTTGTAGATATATATCTATTGATTTTGAGTAACTTCCGCTTAACCCGAGCAGTAAACTATGCCAGTCTGTTATTGTCCAGTAAGGAGTATTATTTACTTTTGTAAGATTATTTGATTTCATATCCAGACGATATTCCGCATCTTTTATCTTTATTGCAGTGTTTTGTATGTTTCCCATTCCGGATTTAATTGAATTAAGTATCATTGTATTCATTAAGCCGGCATCATTGTCTGTTTCTTCCGATTCAGCGTTATCCTCTTCATCTTCTTGATATTGACTTTGTTCTGATTCCGGTTTTTGTATATTTTTATTGTTTGATTTGTTTTCAGTTGACTTTGTAGTATTTTTTTCTACAGTGATGTCTGTGTCAATATCAAAAATGTCATCTTCTTCAGAATACGGTAAAAGAGAAAAATTAATTATTAAAAATAAAATTAGAGATAATCGGATAAAATTTTTCATTTAATACCTCCTGCTATTAATATGGATTTGTTTGCCATAAATTTTTTAATATAAAGAAAGCGGGTCTTGCAATTCTTTCATTGACACCGCTTAAAACTTTTTTTGTTTGTTTTAAAACTCCAAACCATTCTTCTGACATATTATTGCCGGCTGCATTATCGAACAGATAGCCTTCAGACGGCCAGGAACTGTGTTTATCGTGTACATACCAGGAAGATTTATCTTTTTCATTGCTTTTCCACCATTCATCCAGAAATTCAAAATGAGTCCCGCCAATACAGTTGGCAAATCCGTTTGGTGCAGCATTATTGTAAATTTCTATCCATTGATTTTTTATGTATTCTGCCTGTGTCTCCGGCTCTTCTTCATTTGATACAGCATTTAATGCATCACAACCTAATTCTGTAAAGAGAAAAGGCTTATGCAGATAATTTTTTACATCTTCAAAAAGAGGGCCAAAGCCTTTTCCCCTATAAACATTAGCACCCATAATATCAATGTCAGGACACTCTTTTGCTATAATGTCTATGTATTGTAAATCTCCGTTTCCAAGCATAACAGGATGATAAGGATCTAATTTGTGAATAATTTTTGCTGCAATATTCACAAGTGAATAAAAATTTCTTGCAATAGTAAGATGTTTCTTAGAAGCAACGAATGCCCCTAAAGATTCAACCTCCCAGTTAAATACATAGTTATTCTCATTCCCAAGTCCGTAAATTAAAACCGCAGGAGAGTTTCTGTATTTCAAAACAGTTTCAACAATTTCTTTTATTATGGCTTTTCTATGTTCAATATTACCGTAATCTACTTTTTTTATGTATTTACCATTTAAGTTAATGCCATAATGCCCCATCCATAGGGTAAGAATAAATTTTATTTTAAATCTTTTATACAATCGATTGAGCCATTTGGCAGGCCAGGTGGAATATATCCTTGCTGTATTTGCATTAGCCATTTTCATTAAAGCAAAATCAGTATAAAGAATTTTATTTCTGTGTTTATCATGATAAATACCTTTTTCTACCCAATCAACACCTTTTCCCACAGGCACGGGAGAATAGCAGAATCCTTTTACAAAATAGGGTTTATTCCCTATAAAAAGTTTCCAGCCGTCGGAAGTTTTTTTAACATAAGTTTTTCTTAATTTGCTTTGTTTGGACGGGATGAGATTTATTTTTAAAGTTTTTGTAACATAGTTAAATAAAATTTTTTCGTCAGAATTATTGTTATTTAATATATCATCAATAGACTCAGCATAAGAGAGTAAAGTTAAAAAAAAGTAAATAATAGCATAAACACTTAGATAAATATAAAGTTTTTTCATAAAAGGCTCCCTATCAAAAAACGCAGCCATTCAATCGATTGCACTACTATATAGTATAACCTTTTTTTCTCTATCGTCAAGTTTTTTTTAAATTTTTTTGTCGATGAGCTGATACTGTAACTCAAACTCAGGGACGGAGGATGACTTCCGGTTGAATTAAACACGGCAAGATTTCTCGCATACGCTCGAAATGACATAGGGAGAGAAACTCGAAATGACATAGGGAGAAAGTTGAAATGATAGGAAAAAGTGTCAAAATGTCAATAAAAAAGTTAATAAAGTATTGCACCGTCCCCGTTGTATACATTTCATTTTGGGATAGTTTAATAGTAGGGAGTGCTGTAAAAAGTGGGTGTAAAAGATTGTATAGTGAAGATATGCAATATGGACTAATAGTAGAAAATGAATTAAAAATAATAAATCCATTTAATTTAAAATAACATAAGAAAGTTATCGGAAGTTATAACAAGTATTTCTTTTTAGAAAATTAATAATAGAGAGTATAATAGAGGAAGTAAGGATTGAAAAAAAGAGGGTGAGATTTACGTTAATCCCACCCTATAATAGATTTGGGGTTTCTAACCGCCGATGCGTGCCCAGGAGGATTCGAACCCCCGACCTTCAGGACCGCAACCTGACGCTCTATCCAGCTGAGCTATGGGCACTTTTATTC
>CAYQNP010000203.1:0-4259 GCA_964418785.1 uncultured Spirochaetia bacterium
TTTATAACCTGGAATGATGTAAAACTCAAACAAAGTCTGGAAGAAAAATATTTGCCTTTGCCTGCGGTTGAATGGAAATATAAAAATATAACTCTTAATATAAGACTGTTTACATCCGGAAAACCCGGTAAATCTGTATCGTATATATGGTATAAAATTTATAACAGCGGGAAAAAGAGGATAAAGGGAAAATTATATCTGGCATTGCGTCCTTTTCAGGTAGACCCGCCCTGGCAGCCCGGCGGCGGTATGGCAGTAATAAACAGACTTAATTTGCAGGGAAATACTGTTAATATAAATAATAAATTTAAACTTATTTCTTTTACTGATATTGATGATTTTGGTGCTATTGATTACAAGCATGGTGAAATTGTTAATGAAATATCGAAGCATAGATTACCAGCAGTAAAATCAATACGGGATGAAAAATCATATGCTTCCGGCGCAGTTGTTTATAATTATAATCTGAAAAATGGTGAAACAAAAGATGTTTTTGCAGCAGTGCCTTTACATAAAACTGCTCCTGAAATAACATCTTCCAGCAGTGTAAAAAACGCTTATAAAAAATTAATTAATACAACAAAGAAGTTCTGGCATAAAGAGATTGAAAGAATAAAAATAGATACCCCCGAGCAGGATATAGTTAATACATTGAAAGCAAATATTGCGTACATATTAATAAACAGGGATAAGTATGCTATACAGCCCGGCTCGCGTAGTTATGAGCATGCATGGATTAGAGACGGTTCTCTTACTTGTTCTGCTTTATTAAAAGTAGGTATCACAAAAGAGGTAAGAGAATATCTCGACTGGTATGTAACACTTCAAAAACCGAACGGTGAAGTTCCTGCTCTTGTAAATAATCATAATGGTAAATTTTATCCTAACGGATTAAAAGAGTATGATGCACAGGGTGAGCTGATTTTTATTATTCTACAGTATTATTACTTTACCGGAAATAAAAAGTTCTTAAAAGATAAATTCCCTGCTGTAGTAAAATCATTAAAATATCTGGAATATTTAAGAAATCAGAGATTAAGTGATAAGTATAAGAACACACGATTTTACGGAATTTTGCCTAATTCAGTAAGTCACGAAGGATATTTCCCGGAACCCGGGATGCACAGTTATTGGGATGATTTTTTCGCTTTAAAAGGATGGAAGGACGGTATAAAAATTGCCGAGATTTTAGGCAGAAAAGATATGCTTAAATGGATGAAAAAACAATATAAAGCTTTACACGAGTCTGTTTACAATTCTATCAGATTAACAATAAAAGAGAAGCACATAGATTATATACCCGGCTGTGCGGAAAAAGGTGATTTTGATTCTACATCAACAGCCATTGCTGTAATAGCTTGCGGAGAAACAGAAAATCTGCCGCAAAGAGAATTAAAGAATACATTTAACAGATATTTTCAGGATATATTAGGCCGATTAGAACCCGGCTGGAAAGGAGGATTTACGCCGTATGAGATACGCTCAATGCAGGCTTTCCTTTATATGGATGAAAAAGAAAAAGCACTGAAACTCCTTGATTTTCTTATGGGTTTTAGACGCCCTCCAGCGTGGAATCATTTTGCTGAGGTTGTTTTCAGTAATTACAGACTCGCTCAATATATTGGCGATATGCCGCATACCTGGGTTGGCTCAGGTTATATAAATGCTGTAAGAAGTATGTTTGTATTCGAGAAAGAGAAAAAAGAGATACTTGTTCTCGGCGCCGGTGTTAATGAAAAATGGCTGAATAGAAAAAAAGGAATAACAGTTGAAAATTTGCCGACTTTTTACGGTACTATTAATTATACTATGGTTAAAAAAGGAAATTCTGTAATTGTCAAATTAAAAGGCACTGCAAAACCTGCCGGCGGTTTCATACTTAAATCTCCTTTTATTGCAAAAAATATTAAATCTGTCTCTATAAACGGAAAACTCAAAACAGATTTCACTAAAAGAGAAGTACATTTTAAACATCTGCCGGCTAATATTGTTATTAAGTATTGATACACTTTATATCATATAATTTCAGGAGTGCAGGTTTGAAAAAATTTTTCTTTATAATTGTGTTTTTTCTCGTTTCTGTACCGCTTTATTCAAGAAATTATTTTGTAAATGATGTAATGGACGGCAATGAAAAATGGTGTACTCAACCGGGAAATAATTCTAATAGCGGTTTAACAACAAATAGCCCTAAAGCCAGTATAACGAATTTGTTAAGTACCTATCATTTAACTAATAATGATATTGTCTATATTGACAGCGGCATTTATAACGAATGTGTTAGAATTACTAATAAAGGTACATCTTCCGGTTATATTGTTTTTACAGGAGCAGGAAGTAATACTTTGATTACAGGACAGGGCGGTAATTCGTGGCAGGATGGTTGTACTACTTTAACAAATGCACAGTATATAAAATTAAAAAAATTAAAATTTAAGTTTTATAACCGGACTTTAGATTGTTATGGGATTTATGCTAAAGGAAGCAGGTATATAATAATTCAAAGTAATATTGTTTTATCTAACAGACGCTCCGGAATTAGACTTGATAACTGTTCATATTCTACAGTTGTAAATAATGTGACTTTAAATAATAATCTTGCAGAAGATACCTGGCCGGCAGGTATTCAGTTATCAGAAGTATCTAAGTTTAATTATATTAAGAATAATGTAATTAACTCTAATGCACGGGGAATATTCCTTGAAAATTCAAGCAGTAATATTGTTGTTAGTAATTTTATAACTTATAATTCAAATGGAATTTTTATTGATTCGTTGTCAGGTTATAATTTTTTTACAGGCAATATAATATTCAATAATTTTGTGTCGGGTGCAGATATAGAAAACAATACAATAGGAATAGAATTTATAAAGAATCGTATATATAATAATACAGGCCCGGGCATTCTCGGAAACGGATGTGACAGTATAAGTATAATAAGTAATTATATTTACAACAATGGCGGCGACGGTATATCAATGGAAAATAATACCAATAGTTATATCTCATTCAATGGAAATAATATATACAGCAATAGCGGAGCCGGAATAAATGTTAATGGAGAAGCAGCTGTAGTCAGGATGAGTTATATATACTGTAATGGAAAGTGGGGAATCCGAATTGACGGCTTTAACGGTGCTCCTATAACTAATGAGTTTAATATAAGTTCATTTAATACATGGGAAGGTATATTAATTGACAATGCCGGTACCGGTTCTTTAATAAAGAACTGTACTTTATTTAAGAATGGAGCAGATGGAATAGACATCACGAGCGGGACAATAATAGTAAGAAACTGTTTATCTGTTTCAAATACATTGGTCGGGTATCAAAAAACAGGCGGAACTTTGCTCGTTAAATATTCTGTTTCTTACGGTAATCTCAGTGGAGATTTCAGTACTGCTTTAGTAAGTAATTCAATGGTTACAAACCCGATGTTTAAGTCTGTTTCTCTTACTGATCCTGAATTTTTAAATTTATCAGGCTGGAGCCCGTGTATTAATGCCGGTGATCCTGATGATAAAACAATTGGTGAAGGTATAATTGATATTGGAGCAAAGGAGTATGATTTGCCGGGATTGCCTGTAATAAATTATTTGTCTCCGGTTAAAATAAAAATAGGAGATACTTTGTTTATATACGGTTCTAATTTTGAAACAGAACAATATTATTCTGTAGTTTCATTTTCAAATTCAAGTAACGGGAAAATAGATGCAGTGCAATATTTGTCCTGGAGTGACAATTTAATTCAAGTAAAGGTGCCGGAAGGCTTAACCCCGGGAAGTGTATACAGCGTAATTGTAAAAACACGAACAGGTACAGGTGTGAAAAAGTCTTCTCTGGAAATTACAGATGAAACTCAAAATGAGAACAGTATATCCGAAGAAGTTTCAATATGGAATAATATGATTACAGATATTGAAGAACCTGCAAAGATAATATTAAATTTAACTCGTAATAGCGGTAAAGTTATAATAAATATTTATGATATCAGAGGAAGAATGGTTAGAAAATTAATAGATTCGGATATTAATAAAATCAGTTTTCCGTTAGAGTGGGACGGGAAAGATTCTGACGGACACAGGGTGGCGCCGGGAGTTTATTTTATTTATGTAATAAGTCCTGAATATAAAGTTATGAAAAAGATTTTTGTGGTATATTGACAGAGGCATATTTATGAGAATAAAAAAATTAATAATATTTCTTATTTTTATAGTATCGGTTGTTGACAAAGTCGAAAGTCTGACATATACTCCTGA
>CAYQNP010000204.1:0-10587 GCA_964418785.1 uncultured Spirochaetia bacterium
TTGTAAAATTTTGATATAATGTCGGAAGTAACAGGTATTTCCACCCATCCTTTTTCAAAACCTTCCATTTTAACTTTTTGCTTATTATAATCAGCAACCTGTAGTCCAAGCACAGCTGCTTTTATTCTTGCATTTAAGTCTTTACTTACAAAAATTACAGGAATATTTTTTTTCTCATTCTCTTTTAATAAAGAGTATGCTGTCTTGATTATTATGTTGTCATTGATATTATCTTTTAAATAAGTAGGCCATGATTCATTAGTTAGAGACAGAACGATTTTAAAAATTCCGCCGTCATTTATCTTAACCCCTTCATTGAGTTTTCCTCCCTGTCTTAATTTATCTATATTTCGTGCTGCAAGCCTTGCACTATGCCCGACTTCGTCCCTGAATTTCTTCAGTTTGTCAAGTTCTTCTATTGTAACTATTGGCAGAACTACTATATTGTCTGCAAAAGCAAATATAGAGTCAGGATCGTGAATTAATACATTAGTGTCTAATACAAATATCTTTTTCATATATTTTCTCCTAAAATAATATTTTTAAGTTTAATCCTTATTTTTTATATTTCAAGTTTTTTTTATATAATACCATTCTGCATAATAAGATTTAAGTGTGATATGCGTAAAAAAAATCTTGACAAACGAAATAATAATTATAATATAGTATAGTTTTTAAACTAAATTAGGAGATGTGTTATGAGAAAATTTATTGTTTTGCTTGTTTTAAGTATAATAAATGTTACATTGAATGCACAATTATCCAGGCCTGCAGATAGAAAATTAAAGTTTATAACACCTCTTGATTTGCAGAGATGGACAATTATAGATGATTTTAACTTTGACAAAGTAAAAAACTGGAAATTAAGCACAGACACAAAAAAGGTTGAAAAATTGGATCTGGGTAATAATATTCCGGTTATATATTATAAAAAAATGCAGCCGGGTGTTAAGTTCTCTTCTGTTGAGGGCGGAAGATTCCTGTCTGTAAAATACGAAAATAACCCTTATTGTCTGGGTGTAAAGGTAATATTTCCGCGGATGATATCCGCAAGCGTATTTTTACAGCCGAATGAGCCTTATAAACTTACAGGCGTGGCAAAAAAAATTAGTTTATGGCTGCTCGGCAGAGGTAGAGATGTTGATGTGGAGATAGTTTTGAAGGATTTTTTGAATAGACTTTATTATCTGCCTGTTGCAAATATGAATTATCTCGGTTGGAAATATTTTGAAATTGATGTTCCTCAGGATATACCTCAAAATGCTAATGAATATCCTCAACGCCAATTGCTGGATATTATGGGGTTCCTTGTAACGAATCATCCGAAAAGATTTGCTGAAGATATTTATCAGCCTTTTTATCTCTATATAGATGAATTGGAAGTCTTATTAGATGAAAATATAAATAATTATCCCGGATTGGAAATTAAAGATAACTGGTAAAATTTAGGAGGTTTAAAATATAATGTACGCAGTTGTAAATTTAAATGGAAATCAGTATATGGTTACTAAAGATGCTGAAATAAGAGTGGATAAATTATCCGAACCTAAAAAAGATATTGAAATAAAAGATGTTCTTTTGTATAAAGATGATAATAATGTTTTAATAGGAAAACCGTATTTATCTAATGTAACTGTAAAGGCTGAATATGTGAAAGATATCAAAGACAAAAAAATAGTAGTCTTTAAATTTAGAAGACGAAAAGATTCTAAAAAGAAACAAGGACATCGTGAACAGTATTCTATAATTAAAATTAAGGATATAATTGTTAATTAATGATAAATGTTGTATTTTACACTAAAAAAGATTATATAATCGGGTATAAGATAGAAGGTCATTCCGATTATTATAAAAGATTAAGTGTTAAAATACGGCGGTTTTTTAAAGGTAATAATGAAAAAGATGTAATTTGTGCATCTGTTTCAAGTGCAGCCTATATGGCTGCAGTAGGTTTAAAAGAAGTTTTAAAAAGAACGATCTTTTATAGAGAGAATAGTTTTGGTTTTATGGAACTTTATCTTAAAGATGAAAGTGATAAAGAAAGTGAGATAATTTTCAGGAGTCTAAAAACTATTCTCGAAAAAATAGAAAAAGAATATAAAGGAAATATAATTATTAGAACGGAGGAAAAGAAAGATGGCTCATAAGAAAGGGCAAGGTTCAACACGAAACGGTAGAGATAGTAATCCTAAGTATCTTGGCGTAAAAATTTACGGCGGTCAGACAGTTAAAGCAGGTGCTATAATTGTAAAACAGAAAGGTACTAAATTTAAACCTGGATTAAATGTAGGCCTCGGTAAGGATTATACTATATTCGCTAAAAAAGACGGGATTGTTCGTTTTAGAAACAGTCACGGCAGAAAGATAGTAGAAGTTGCTTAATTAAAAAAATAATTTTCTGTTTTTAATCTTAAATATGTAAAATAAAAAAGGGAGCCTTTTGGCTCCCTTTTTTATTTTCTTATGCTTTGTATATTTTTATTAATACACAAACAGCATTTCTCTGTATTTAGGCAATGGCCATACTTTATCGTCTGTCATCTCTTCAAGTGTATCTGCTGCTTCCCTTAATTCATTCATAGCAGGAAGAATTGTATTGCAGTATTCGTCTGCCTGCTTTACTTCATCTTCAATTCCCTGAACTTTAGCAAGTTTTTCTTCTAATTCTTTTGTCTTTTCAATTAATCTGGATATGTTTTTTGTATAGCAGGATAATACTTTTGTCTCATTCTCTTTAACAGAAGATTCAAGCCCATCGATATTGGATATTGAGTTAATAGCATTTGCCAGAGTTGTTTGATACTTCAAAACAGCAGGCAATATCATTGTTTTTGCCATTGTTATTGCTGTTTCAGCTTCAATATTAATTGTCTTTGCATAATTCTCAACAAGAATATTATATCGAGATTGAATTTCTGTCTCAGTTAGCACTCCGTATTTTGTAAAAACTTCTTTATTTTTATCTGAGATTAAATCTTTTAAAGCTTCAGGAGTTGTCTTTTTGTTTGGTAATCCTCTTTTTTCTGCTTCTTTTTCCCATTCAGGATCATAATTGTTTCCTTCAAATCTGACCGGCTCAGACTCTTTTATTGCAGGAATTAAAACATCCATTACAGCTTCATTTAATTTTTTCCCTGACTTAATGTTAGCTTCGATTTTTTGTGCAAATTCATCAAGTACTGCTGTAACAATAGTATTAATTGTAAAATTTGCAGGTGCAATAGATTGAGATGAACCAACTGCTCTAAATTCAAATTTGTTCCCTGTAAAAGCAAATGGAGATGTTCTGTTTCTGTCTGTATTATCTTTGCTTATAGCAGGCAGTTTGCTTATACCAAGATCAATAATTTCTTTGTCGGAATAATCTGTTTTTTTGTTGTTCTTTAAATTGTCGAGTATCTCTGTGAGCTGTTTTCCCATAAATACTGAAATAATAGCAGGCGGTGCTTCATTTGCTCCTAATCTGTGATCATTTCCTGCTGTAGCAATAGAAGCTCTGAGTACATCTGAATATCTGTATACTGCTGTTATAGTAGCAATGAGAAATGTTAAAAATTGTAAGTTATCATGCGGTGTTTTGCCCGGTTCTAATAAATTGTTTCCTTCTGAATCAGATAATGACCAGTTATTATGCTTCCCTGAACCGTTTATACCGGCAAAAGGTTTTTCGTGTAATAATAATGCAAAGTTGTGTCTTGATGCTATTTTTTTTAAGGTTTCCATTACGAGCTGATTATGGTCAGTAGCAATATTACTGTCTTCGAAAATAGGTGCAATTTCAAATTGTGCCGGTGCAACTTCATTGTGTCTTGTTTTTACAGGTATCCCTAATTTAAAAAGTTCGTTCTCTGCATCATGCATAAAAGCCTGAACTCTTTCCCGTATGCTCCCAAAGTAATGATCTTCCATTTCCTGACCTTTTGGAGATTTTGCTCCAAATAAGGTTCTGCCCGCAAGAATTAAGTCCGGTCTCTGATTATAATAAGTTTTATCTACGAGAAAATACTCCTGTTCAGGTCCAACTGTAGAATATACTCTTGTTGCTTTTCTGTTTCTGAATAATTTTAATATTTTTAATGCAGATTCACTTAATTTTTCCATAGAGCGTAAAAGAGGAGTCTTTTTATCAAGAGCTTCTCCTGTATAAGAAAGAAATACAGTTGGTATACATAATGTTGCTCCGTTTACTCCTTTTACTATAAAAGCAGGAGAAGTCGGATCCCATGCAGTATATCCTCGTGCTTCAAATGTTGCTCTTATACCGCCGCTTGGAAAACTTGATGCATCAGGCTCTCCCTGGATAAGAGTCTTCCCTGAAAACCTGCTTAATGGCTTGCCTGCATCATCAAAATTTAAAAAACTGTCGTGCTTCTCTGCTGTGAGCCCTGTCATTGGCTGAAACCAGTGTGTAAAATGTGTGGCTCCTTTGCTTACTGCCCATTCTTTCATACCATGAGCAACTTCCTCGGCAAGCTGAGTGTCAATCTTCCTGCCGCCTTCTTTAATGATTTGCTTTAATTCCTTATATGCTTTATAAGGAAGAAAAGTTTTCATAGCTTCTTCATTGAAGCTGTTTTCTCCAAATAATTCGGAGATGTTCTTCGACCGGTCTTCGTCGCTTATTGTCTGCGAAAGCGGCCGATTCTTCGTAATGTCCATAATACTTTCTTCTCGCATTATCATAACATAACTCCTTTTAATAGTTTTATAAATATTTTATGTATATTGTCTTGTAATTATTTGTCAACTAATTTTTTCTTTATTTAGTCATTATTTTTTTATTTGACTTTAAAAATAATAATATTTTATTTCATATCAACATTATAGCAAGGAGATAAGTTTATGAAATTAAATGAACTTAAAGCATGGGAATTATTAGAACTCCTGAAAAAGCGTGAAATAAGCAGTAAAGAAATTTTAGATGATGTCTACGAAAGAATAGAAAACAGACAGAATATAAATGCCTATATATCATTGTTAAAAGGTTATGCTTACAAACAGGCAGCAAAGGCAGATGAAGCCTATGCTAACGGTGAAGTAAAAGGTAAAATTACCGGTATTCCGATTGCAATAAAAGATAATATCACAGTGAAAGGTTATACTACTACCTGCGGTTCGAGAATACTTGAAAATTATGTTGCGCCTTATGATGCAACTGTAATAAAGAAAATAGAGAAAGAAAACGGTATAATGATAGGCAAAGCCAATATGGATGAGTTTGCAATGGGTTCTTCGACAGAGACATCGTATTTCGGCCCCACATTAAATCCGCATAATCCCGAATGCATTCCGGGCGGTTCTTCCGGCGGTTCTGCAGCAGCAGTCGCTGATAATCAGACTATTCTGGCTCTGGGCTCTGATACCGGTGGAAGTATAAGACAACCTGCTGCGCTGTGCGGTGTGGTCGGAATGAAACCTACTTATGGCCTTGTTTCAAGATACGGACTCGTGGCTTTCGCTTCATCTTTAGATCAAATCGGCCCTATTACAAAAGATGTTAAAGACGCTGCCCTGCTGCTGAATATTATAGCAGGCGCAGATGCAAATGATTCTACTTCCGTAAATTTTAATGTCCCGGATTATCTCGATGGTATTGACGAAGGTATTAACGGAGTTAAAATAGGAATTCCCAAAGAGTATTTTATTGACGGTATGGATGAAGAAATTAAAGATAGAATAAATAAGGTTATAGAACTTCTAAAACAGGAAGGCGCAGTTTTTGATGATACTTCTCTCCCCCATACTGAATACGCAGTTGCTGATTATTACATCCTTGCCCCTTCTGAAGCATCTTCAAATTTATCAAGATATGACGGCGTGAAATACGGTTTTAGAGCAGATCTGGATAAAAATAATGATGATCTGATTTCTATGTATTTTAAAACAAGAGCTGAAGGTTTTGGTGATGAAGTAAAAAGACGAATTTTATTGGGAACTTATGCCCTGTCTTCAGGTTATTATGATGCATATTATTTAAAAGCACAGAAAGTAAGAACTTTAATTAAACAGGATTTTGAAAAAGCATTTGAAAAATTTGATGTATTAATAACCGCAACATCTCCAACTCCTGCTTTTAAAATAGGAGAAAAAATAAATAACCCGTTACAGATGTACCTGTCTGATATATTTACTATCTCAGTAAATCTTGCCGGAATACCTGCTATATCAATACCTGCAGGAAAGACTAAAAGCGGGTTGCCTATAGGTGTTCAGTTTATGGCAAAACATTTTAATGAAAAACAGTTGTTAAGAATTGCATATGCAGCAGAGCAAATTATCTTAAAAGGAGATTTATAATGGAGTGGGAAACAGTAATTGGTCTTGAAGTCCATGTTCAGTTAAATACTAAGACGAAAATATTTTGTAATTGTTCTACTGAATTCGGAGCAGAACCTAATACACATATATGTCCTGTTTGTACAGGTCAGCCCGGTGTACTTCCTGTTTTGAACGAGGAAGTACTTGAGAAGTCTATAATGGCGGCATTGGCACTTAATTGCAAAATCTCTGAGTTTTCAAAGTTTGACAGAAAACAGTATTTTTATCCTGATTTGCCGAAAGGATATCAAATTTCACAGTTTAAGTACCCGATTGCCGAGCATGGTTATTTAGATATAAAAGTCGATGGAAAAGAAAAAAGAATAGGTATAACCCGCCTTCATATGGAAGAAGATGCAGGTAAGTTAATACATGCAGAATCAGCAAATATACCTTATAGTTATGTTGATTTGAATAGAGCAGGCGTGCCGCTTGCAGAGATTGTTTCAGAACCGGATATGCGAAGCCCTCAGGAAGCTTATCAATATTTAATGCTCCTAAAAAATAGATTGCGCTATGCTGGTGTGTCTGATTGTAATATGGAAGAAGGAAGTCTTAGATGCGATGCTAATGTTTCTATAAGACCTAAAGGTGAAAAAGAGTTTGGTGTTAAAACAGAAATAAAAAATATGAACTCATTTAAAGCAGTTGAAAAAGCTTTGACTTACGAAATAAAAAGACAGATCCGTGCAAAAGAAGAAGGTGAAAAAATTATTCAGGAAACAAGATTATGGAATGCTGACAGAGAAGTAACTGTTTCAATGCGTTCAAAAGAAGAAGCACATGATTACAGATATTTCCCGGAACCTGATTTGGTGCCTATTATAGTTGATAATAAAACTGTTACTGAACTGAAAAACAGACTCCCTGAAATGCCTGATATAAAAGCAAAAAGATATGTGGAAGAATACGGTCTTCCTGAATATAATGCCGAAGTTATTACAATGGAAAAAGAGATTGCCGATTTCTACGAAAAGTGTATTGCTTTATATAATAATTATAAAACTGTTTCAAACTGGATTATGAGCGAACTCCTCCAGTACTTAAATAAAAATAAAAAGAATTTGAATGAACTCGATAAATTTACAGTAGAAAATTTTACTGCTCTTGTAAAAGCTGTTGATAATAATGTTATTACCGGTAAAGTGGGAAAAGAACTTTTAATAGAAGTTATTGAAAATGGTATTAATCCTGATAAGTATATAGAAGAAAAAGGTTTAAAGCAGATAAGCGATACTTCGGAAATTGAAAATTTTATAGAAGAAGTAATAAACGCAGAACCGGAAGCAGTAGAGAAGTATAAAAAAGGGAAAAAACAGATAATCGGATTCCTCGTCGGACAGGTTATGAAAAAAAGCCGCGGTAAAGCTAATCCGAAAATTGTGAATCAGTTAATGGCAAAGAAACTTGAAGAGGTGTGATTATGGCAATGATTGAATTTAGTGTAGTGCCGTTGGGAACTAAAACAGCTTCTGTAAGTAAATATGTTGCAGAAGCCATAAAGATTCTTGAATCCTATAAAGATAAAGTTAAATATGAATTAACAGCAATGGGTACGATAATAGAAGGTGATCTTGATACAGCAATGAAAATAGTGCTGGAAATACATAATAGTATATTCTCTGATGAAGTTAAACGAGTTGTAACGAGTATTAAGATTGACGACAGGCGTGATAAGGAACTTACACTTGACGGAAAAGTGCAATCCGTATTATCAAAGGTTAAGAAATAGTTTCTTTTATTCCTTTATAAATAAGATTGAGAGTCTTATTTTTAGTCTGTTCGCGTATTTGCTCTCTGGAGCCGGAAAATTTGAATTTATAAACAGAAGTTTTATTAAATATCTTTATCCCTATATACACAGTTCCTACAGGTTTATCCGGCATGCCTCCTCCTGGACCTGCTATTCCGGTTACAGCTGCAGATATATCTGTGCTTAAAATTTTTTGCACACCTTCTGCCATTTCCCGCGCTGTATGTTCACTTACAGCACCATACCTTTTTAGTGTGTTTTTCCTGACTTTTAAAATTTTCTGTTTCGATTCGTTGCTGTAACTTACAACTCCGTATTTGAATATTTCAGAACTCCCGGGAATATCTGTGATTGCTTTTGCTATTAACCCGCCTGTACAGGATTCTGCAAGTGATAATGTTAGTTTATGCTTCTTTAGAAGTTTCAGCAGACTGTATTCTCTTTTCATTTTTCCCCTTCTTTATTTCTGGCTCTCTTACAAGATTTATTATTATTTTCAGCAGAATATACAGCAGTACATAAAATATTATGTTGAAGAACATTCCGTATAAAATGTTTACTGAAAAACCTGCAGTTATAAAGTTTTTTAAAGTATAAAATGAAACAGTGTAAAACATATACAGCAAATATGAAAATACAGGAAGTAATAGTATTGTTAAAAAGTTATACCTTGATTTGCTTGATTTTTTCCGCATGTAAAAAGATAAAGGTAAAATAAGAAAAAACAGAAATAATGTAAGTATGTAATAATTGACTTTTATTATTATTAATTTTATAAAATTTTCATTGTCTATCTGTAAGAATTTTTTTAATTTTAAAAGTTCTCCAATAGGAAAATGTTCAGGAGTTTTTAATATCTCTTCTCTAATCCATAATATTTTCGGATATATAAAATCTATTGTAATTATATCGTTCTCTTTTAAAAAAGAGTCTCTGAAAATATAGACCCTTTTTGTTAAATCAAGATAACCGTATTTTCTTTTTATTGTCCGGATTATGTCGCTGAATATGTATATGGTAGTATTATATAAAATGTAATGCCTGTCTGGAGTTTTTCGCAGTTCTTCTATGGCAAAAAGATATTTTTTGTTATTATGCCGTGTGCTGAAAAATACATTGCGTTTAATAAGTTTCCCTTCTCTGTTGGTAAAATAGTTTATCTCTGATAACCTTGTATTTATCTTTTCAAGATATACTCTGGCATCGTAGTTGTATAAGTCTATTCTTAAAATATTTTTAAAATATTTCTGTGCTTCTGTGTATTTCTTTTCCCTGAAAAGTTTTTTCCCGTTTTCTGCCAGTGTGTATATCTGTTTGTTTCTCCTTATTATCGGAGAATTTTTCTCTGTAAAATATACTAATGAAGTATATCTGTCCTTAATCTGTTTTTGAGTTTCAAGTGATAGCAGAGATTTAATTATATTTATATATTTTTGAGCATCTGTATCGTCCGGGTTTATATTTAAAATAGCAAGAAAGTATTTTAATGCCTCTTTGTATTTTTTCTCTTTGTATAATTTTAGAGCATAAGTATGTAACTCTTTTAATTTTTCAATCCTGCTGTTTTCTATTAACTGTTTTAAACTTTTAATGCTCTCTTCGGCTCTTGTGTTTCCGGGAGACATCATTAAAATTTCATTTGCTCTGTCAATTGCTTGATAGTAATCCTTTTTTGAAATCAGGTTCTCTATTTCTGCAAATTTCTCATTTATTATTTTGTTCCTTTTTGCAGTCAGAAAAATTTTGTTGTTCTCAAGTTCCAATTTATCGTTTATGTCTGTAAGATTTTGTGTTAATAAAGTTATAAATATAATAAGAAAACCTAATATGAATATAAAAATAGAAAATGATTTATAAAATATCCATGATTTGTCTATCTGTAAAGTTTCCATATCTTTTTTCAGAAAGGATACATTTACAGTATATGCAAAAACGGATAGAATAAAAGCCGGAAGGTAAAATATCATGTTGTTTAAAACATATGTCCTGATAAAAAGTTTCATTAAATCCGGATGATAATTTGTATTGTAAAAATGAATTATTCCGCTTATTATACTGTATACTATACTGACAGTGAGTAAAAGGAAAAAGTGTAAAAATAATCGTTTACTGAGATATTCGCTTGATTTTTTCAATTTCTATCCTCGGAATTAAATCTTTTAATGCTGCATCTAATTTGAACAGTAAAATCCCTGCTATTATATACGGTATTGACATAAGTGCATATTCTCTGTATTGAAAATTTGTTAAGACATTAGTACCTGAACATAAAGTTAAGCATAATTTGTCAAGATATGATATTAAAAGCAGAAATAATGGAAAAGTCATACTGAAAAAAACAACTGTTTTTAAAAACCAGTTTTTATTATTGAATAAAACTGCAAAAGGAATTAATACAAACATAATGAAAAAATAGTAAGAAAAATTAATTGGCGATAATGCTGCTTTTTTGATAAAGTTTTCATTTTTAAAATAAAAAACTATCTCTTTTATGTTTTTAATATTGGAAATATTAT
>CAYQNP010000205.1:0-11078 GCA_964418785.1 uncultured Spirochaetia bacterium
ATGGAACAGATTGTGAATGAGAAAGGAGAACATACTGCATTTGATCTGGGAATACAGGGGCTCCATCCCGAGTTGCTGACATTGCTGGGTAAATTAAATTACCGATTAAGTTACGGACAGAATACATTAAATCATTCAAAAGAGGTTGCATATTTAAGTGAAGTCATAGCTGCTGAATTGGGAGTTGATCCTAAAGTAGCAAAGAGGATTGGATTACTGCATGATATTGGTAAATGTATATCAGCAGAAGAAGGCGGTTCGCATGCATTGATAGGTGCAGAATTTGCTAAAAAATATAATGAAGATAAGATTGTTGTTAATGCAATTGCAGCACATCACGGCGACAGACCGCCTGAATCAATTTATGCTATAATTCTTATGGCTGCTGATGCAATTTCTGCTTCCCGCCCTGGTGCAAGAAAAGAGAACATCGATAATTATATTAAACGACTCGAAAATCTTGAAAATCTGGCAAATGAATTTGAAGGTGTTGAAAAATCTTATGCTATTCAGGCTGGACGTGAAATTCGTGTAATGGTTGAAAATGATAAGGTGACAGATGAAGATGCTAAAGAACTTGCAAGAAATATGGCTAAGAAAATAGAAAAAGAACTTCGGTATCCGGGGCAGATAAAAGTAACTGTTATAAGAGAAACAAGAATTATTGAATATGCAAAATAATATTTTCGACGGAATAAGTTCTTTATTCCGTCGAAGTTCTTATTATAAAAAGGATATGCATTGAATTCTAAAGTATTCAAAATTTTAGCTATAGGCGATATTGTTGGCAAACCCGGCAGACAGATTATACAGTCCCATTTAAATGAAATTAAACATAAATATAATATTGATTTTGTAATTGCCAATGGAGAAAATTCTGCCGGCGGGTTCGGAATTACTGCAAAAATTTATCGTTCATTAATTCAAAACGGAATTGATGTGGTTACAACCGGAAATCATATATGGAAAAATAAGGACATATTTGAAACTCTTGATAAAGAGAATAATATTTTACGCCCGATGAATTATCCGGATAATTTGCCGGGAAAAGGATATAATATTTTTAACAAAAACGGAATTAGAATTCTTGTGATAAATCTTATGGGACGAATAAATATTTTAGCAGTAGATTGTCCGTTTAAAAAAATAGAAAATTTTTTACAAACAATAGATAGAGATTCTTATGATATTTCTATTATTGATTTTCATGCTGAAACAACTTCTGAAAAAAATGCTATGGGCTGGTTTCTTGACGGTCAGGTGAATGCTGTTTACGGAACACATATTCATGTTCAAACCGCAGATGAAAGAATACTGCCGGAAGGAACCGCTTTTATTTCTGATATAGGAATGACAGGTAGTTTTAATTCTATTATTGGAATGGATAAAGATAATATTTTACATCATTTCCTTACCCGTATGCCGATTAAATATAAAATTGCAACTGAAAATGTAGGTATAAACGGAGTTATAATAAGTGTTGAGAAAAGTTCATTTAAAACAATAAGTATAGAAAGGCTAAAATATTTTCCGGAGTAATAATATGATTTTAGAAAAAGTAAATTATCCTTCTGATATTAAAAAATTAAGTATCAAAGAATTAACTGTATTGGCAAAAGAGATAAGAGAGTTTCTAATAGATAAAGTTTCCAAAACCGGCGGACATCTTGCATCGAATCTCGGAGTAGTTGAATTGACAATTGCACTGCATTATGTTTTTGATACACCTGAAGATAGAATAATATGGGATGTTTCACATCAAATTTATGTTCATAAAATATTGACGGGAAGAAAAGACAGGTTTGATACATTGCGTCAGTATAAAGGGTTAAGCGGTTTTGCAAAACCGTCAGAAAGTAAATATGATACATTTATAGCAGGTCACAGCAGTACTTCCTTATCACTTGCAGCCGGTACAATTATAGCCCGGGATCTGGATAAAAAAAATTATAATGTTATTCCTATAATAGGGGACGGAGCTTTAACCGGCGGTGTGGCTTTTGAAGGCTTAAATAATCTCGGACAACTGCAGAAAGATGTAATTGTTATACTTAATACAAATGAAATGTCTATAGCCGAAAATGTAGGCGCGTTATCTCATTATTTAAACAGAATTATAACCGGAAGTATATATAATACAATTAAGCAGAGACTCGGGGATGTTTTGAAAAAAATCCCGAAAATAAGCGATACTATTTTCAGAATAAAAAATAAAATAACAGAAGCAATAAAAGCAACAATAGTTCCAGGTATGCTTTTTGAAGAGTTCGGTTTTTTATATGTTGGGCCTGAAGATGGTCATGATTTAAAAACTTTAATTAATACTTTAAAAAGATTAAAGAAACTTAAAGGCAGACCGATTTTGTATCACATAATAACACAAAAAGGAAAAGGTTATACTCCGGCAGAAGAAGCGCCGGAACAGTTTCACGGAGTGGGAAAGTTTGAAATAAAAACAGGTTCTTCCTTAAAGAAAAAAGACAGACCGTCTTATACAGAAGTATTTTCAAAAACTTTGAATAAACTGGCAGAAAGTAATAAGAAAATAGTTGCAATAACAGCAGCAATGCCTGAAGGCACCGGGCTTAATCTTTTTAAAAAAAATTATCCTGACCGTTTCTTTGATGTGGGAATATCTGAACAGCACGCGGTTGTATCTGCTGCTGCTATGGCGAAAAACGGATATCAACCGGCTGTTGCTATCTATTCTACTTTCCTGCAGCGAGCTCTTGACCAGATTATTCACGATGTCTGTATAGATTCTGTGCCGGTTAAATTCTTTGTAGATAGAGCAGGTATTGTTGGTGACGATGGAGAAACACATCAGGGAGTATTTGATTTTTCTTACTTAAGAATGATCCCGAATACAGTTATACTCACACCGGCAACAGGTGAGGAGTTCCAGAATTTAATCTATACAGCCTTTCAGTATAATAAAGGACCTGTTTTTATACGATACCCGAGGTATACTGTACCTGAGACTGAGTTGAATTATGATAGAAAATTTAAACAGGTTAAATTGGGTGATTTTAAAATAGTTAATAACGGAACAAAAGTCGCAATTATTGCTGTAGGAATAATGGTTCAAGAGGCTTTGAGTTTAATTGATATTTTGAAAAAGCATAAAATAAATCCATTAATAATAAATCTGTATAGCATTAAACCTATTAATGAAAAAAAATTACTTGCCGCTTTAAAAGGAATAAAAAAGATAATTGTTGCTGAAGATAATGTTGTTCTCGGCGGAGCAGGAGAATTTATCCTTAATATATTAAACAAACATAAAGTTTGTAAAGATGTCCGTCTTGTAGGTGTTCCCGATAAATTTATTGAACAGGGAAATATAGATATTTTAAGAAATAGATATAAATTCGACAGAAATGCTATTTTAAAAGAAATTCTTAAATAGATGAAAAAAAAATTAAGAGCTGATTTATATCTTGTTGAAAATAATTATTTTGAAACACGCAGTAAAGCTGAAATTGCTATAAGGGAAGGAAGGGTCAAAATTAACGGTGAGTTTATTCATAAACCCGGTACTCCGATAAATTTAGAAAAAAATAATGAAGTTGTTGTTACAAAAGAAGATAAGTATGTAAGCCGCGGCGGATATAAACTTGAAAAAGCATTGAGAGAATTTAACTTAAATGTTGAAAACAAAATATGTCTTGATATAGGTTCTTCAACCGGAGGATTTACTGATTGCCTTTTAAAAAATAATGCAAAAAAAGTATATGCAGTTGATGTGGGATATGGTCAACTTGATTCTAAATTAAGAAATAATCCTAAAGTTATTGTTTATGAAAGAACTAATATAAGAAATATTAATGATTCTTTTTTTGACGAAAAAATTGATGTCGTTGTTGTAGATGTCTCATTTATATCTATAACCAAATTTCTTCATAATATAATAAAATTTTTGAATGACGATTTTATAATTATTGTATTGGTAAAGCCTCAATTTGAAAGCGACCGGGGTGATACTGTAAAAGGTATTGTGAAAGATAAAAAGATTTTTCTTAAAGTTCTATTGAGAATAAAGGAGTATTTGGAGAAAAATAATCTGTATCTGAATAATATTACGGTTTCTCCTATAAAAGGTGCAAAGGGAAATATCGAATTTTTAATAAAAGTAACAAAAAACAGCAATTCAGTATCTGACAGAGAAATTGAGCAATTAATATAATGGGGACGGTGCGTCTTTTTTTTATTTTTTTTAAATAAAAATTAATGAAATCCGATATTAATAATAAAAAATCAGGAGTTTAGTATGAATTATATGACACATTGTCCCATTTTACGGCAGTTAAAACCGGAACTTAGAAATAATATGACTCAGAATGAGCTGTTTAAGTTGTGTTACAAACAGTATATAAATTGCGGTGTATCAGATTGTCCGAGGAGATTGGTATGAAAAAAGCGGTTATTCTGTTTATAGCATTAAATTTTAATGTATTGTTGTATGGAATAACAGAAGCCGATATTTTTTTCAGCGGAGATAAATTTAAAAATACAGAGTTTTTCTATCCTGTAATTACAATAAACGGCGAATTGGGGCAGAGATTTGCTTACGAGCCTATTGATAATCTTTTGGAAGATGATTATCAGACAGTTGATTCATATACTTTTAATAACGGATATTTAAAATTATCTCAACAGTTTACAAAAAATGCAAAGGTAAATATTAAATATATTTTTTCAAAGAAAGAGTATGACATAACAAAGAATTTAAATAATAAATCATGGACATACAGGCTGTCTGTATTATATAAATTACTGCCGGATTTAACAGCAGACATCGGGCTTTCGTATAAAGAAAAAATATTTAATTATGTGTCTGATAAAAATAATTATATAACTTCTCCAGGAGTAGAACTGAAATTTAAACCCCGCAAGGAAGTGCTTTTCGGATTAAAGTATGTTTATGGGAATAATAAATTTCAGAATAGCAGTAATGATTCAAAAAATAACAGAATTCTTTTATACTGGCAGGAAAGGTTTTATAATGGAAAATTAAAATTAAGAGTCAGATATAGAGGTGAAAACAGGGATTACATATATCCTGACAATATTCATAAAAATTCTATGAAGCATTCTGTATCTGCAACTGCAAAAATAGATTTTAATTAAATAATATAAAATCTCCTATAGTTTTTTTATTTGACTTTTAAATGAAATTTTATAGACTGAAATATTATGGCAGAAGAGGAAGTATTATTAGTTGCAGACGATTCTTCGGATGAAGAAGTTCTCATAACAGATGATTCCGGCGGTGAAGAAGAGATTATATCTGATGCCACGGGGACGGAGGAAGTTTCTGAGAATATCATAAGTGAAGAATTGCCTGAAGATACTACAGAGTATCCTGTAAGAAAAGTTAAATTCGGCGTAAAGTCAAAACTCGTATTGTCTACTACTTTATTGATTTCAGTTATTACTTTAATAATAGGGTTTTACCTGTTAAATACCACAAAATCAAGTTTATTAAAAGAAATGCGGCTTAGAGGCAGAATAGTTGCTAATAACCTTGCTAAAAGTATTACTGAAATATTAGACGATGATACAAGCAGGCATCAAATAATATTGGAAACTTCTAAAATAAATGATATTGATAAAATAATGATTTTTGACAATAATTTGAATATTATTGATCATAGTGATAAGGATTTATGGAGTAAAATTCTTCTTTCTAAATTTGACGAAAGTGTAAAAAAAGTTAATATAAAATTACCTAAAAGAATTTCAGAGATTGTAAAGAATAAAAATTTTTATCAGGAAGAGGATGCAAAGCAGATAAAAATATATATTCCTATTAAATTTGAGAATACACCTATTGGAATAGCGAATATAATCTTTACTAAAAAGTTTATAAACGAAAAATTAAAAAAAGTTCAGACTAAGATTATAATTTTTATTATAATAGCATTGATTGTGGGGATATTATCTGCATATATGCTAGCAACTTATATTATAAAGCCTATAAATAATCTTGCAAAAGGAGCCCGGATAATAGGCAGCGGGAAACTTAATTATAAAATAGAGGTAAAAACAGCGGACGAACTCGGAGCCCTTGCAGACGAGTTTAATAATATGACAGTAAGGCTTGTAAAAGCACAAAAATCTCTTGTTGAGAAAGAACGTTTTGAAGAACAGCTTGAAATTGCAAGAAATATTCAGGTTAATCTTCTTGCAGATAAATTTCCTGAAATTGACGGTATAGAGATAGATGCTTATTATAAAGCGGCGAAAGGTGTCGGCGGGGATTATTATGATATTATACATGTAAAAGAAGAAAATAAAATAGGAGCCATTATTGCTGATGTATCCGGGAAAGGTGTACCTGCTGCTCTTGTAATGGTTATGATTAGAACAGTCTTTCATTCTACATTTAGATTTGTAAAGAAAACAAATGAAGCAATAGTTAATATAAACACAGGAATATCCGGCAGGCTTACAGGTGATAAATTTGCTACAATGTTTTTTCTTATCTATGATTATAAAAACGGTATAATGGAATATACAAATGCTGCACATAGCCCCTTGATTGTATATAGAAGTAAAACTGATGAAATATTAGAATTAGATACTGAAGGTATACCTGTTGGAGTTGATGTTTCTGCTCAGTTCGGTACAAAATCTATTAAACTTATGGATGGAGATATTTTAGTAACATTTACAGACGGTATTACCGAAGCAATGAATATTAAAGAAGAGATGTATAAATCAGAAAGACTTAAAGCTGCAATAAAAAGAAATGCAAAACTGTCTGCTTCTGAGATTGTAAAGAATATTATTACAGAAATAGATGCTTTTGTAGGTGAAGCGCCTCAGCATGATGATATGACTTTATTGGTTATTAAAGTAAATAGAGCCAGCCTTCTATCTTCTGCTGTACAGCAGGTAAATGCTTCGAATGCAGTTAATAGTAAACCTGTAAATATCAAATTAAAATATATGAATCCTATTGACCCCTATTCTTTATTAATTTAGTTAGCATCTAAAGGAGAAAGTTATGAAATATACTAATCCTGGCAGAACCGGTTTAATGAAATCTGGCCGGGTCCTAATGGTGAAGCCCCGGAAGCTTATGCATGGTAATAAGGTGATATAATGAAAAAGGTTAATTGGGGAATAATTGCTACAGGCGGAATTGCCCGAAAATTTGCCGATGATTTTAAACGTGTCAAAAACGGAGAATTAATAGCTGTTGGTTCCCGAAGCCTGACAAGAGCAAAAAAATTCGCAAAAAGATTTAATATAGAAAAATTTTACGGCTCTTATCTTGAATTGGTAAATGACCCTGATGTTGATGCTGTCTATATTGCAACTCCGCATCATCTGCATTTCTCAAATACAATTATGGCTCTTAATGCAGGTAAATCTGTGCTTTGTGAAAAACCGTTTGCTATAAATGCCAGAGAAGCTGATAAAATGATAAATACCGCACGAAAAAAAGGTCTGGTATTAATGGAAGCAATGTGGGCTAGATTTAATCCTGCTTTAGTAGAATTAAGAAAGTTGTTAAAAAAGAATGTAATAGGAAAACCAAAATTTTTAAGAGCTGATTTCAGTTTTAAAGCACGCTTTAATGCAAAAAGCAGATTGTATAATCCTGAATTAGGCGGCGGTGCATTGCTTGATATTGGTGTTTATTGTGTTGCTTTAAGTCAAATGATATTCGGATTCCCTGATAAAATTAAAAGTTTTAGTATCAAAGGCAGAACAGGTGTGGACGAGCAGAACGGAATACAGTTATATTATAATTCAGGTGCCCTGGCGCATTTGACATCTTCTTTCAGATATAACGGAGATAGAGAAGCGCTTATTACAGGTGATAAAGGAAGTATAAGATTGTATGACGGCTGGCACCGTGCTTTGAAAATTGAAATCTCTTTAAATAACGGAAAAAACAGAATAATTAAATTCGGGAATAATAAATACGGCTTAAATTATGAAACCGAACATGTCGGGGATTTAATAATAAAAAATAAGTATGAAAGCAATATTATGCCCCATTCTGATACTCTTCAGATTATGAAGATAATGGATATGATTCGAAAGCAATGGAATTTAGTTTATCCTATGGAGCAAAGCAGGTAACCTTAATTCTTTTATTTTTTTCCGGGTAAAAATTTTTATATGCCGATAAAAAAATAGAGGTAGTAATATGTGTAATGTGTTAATAATAAACGGACCGAATCTAAATCTATTGGGAACTCGTGAACCTGAAAAGTACGGAAATATAACTTTAGCCGATATTGAAAATATGTTGAAATCCAGAGCAGCAGAATATAAATTTGATATAAAGACTTTTCAATCGAATTCTGAAGGAGATATAATAGATTTTCTTCAGCAAAACAGGGATTGGGCGGAATATTTAATTATTAATGCAGGAGCATATACGCATACTTCAGTCGCTATCAGAGATGCAATTTTAGCTGTAAAATATTTAACTATTGAGGTGCATTTGACGAATATATATAGTAGAGAAGAGTTTAGAAGAAAGTCGTATCTTTCGGATATATCTATAGGTGTAATATCCGGATTCGGCGTGTATAGTTATTTGCTGGCATTAGATTATATTAAATATAGAGAGAAGGAAAATGAAAAAAAGTAAAATAGTTTTATTTTTAATTATAATATTATATTCAGTCGGCTTAAGCGGCAGAACACATATAACTCTGCCGAAGGTTCAATATGCCCTTGCCCTTGATTTATATTACAGCGGAAAATATTATGATGCAATACAGGAGTTTAGAAATTTAATTAAAGAGCACCCGGAAGCAAAAAATTATTGCGGTAATAGTTATTACTGGATTGGAATGAGTTATTTTAAATTGAAAAAGTATAAAACAGCAGGAATTAATTTTAATAAGGTGTTAAAAGGATTTCCTAATTCAAAATATTATGTAGATGCTTATTATTACCTTGGAAGAACATATCAACTCAGGAAATATTATAAAACAGCTATAAAGATATTTACTAAAATTTATAAAAAATATCCGAGCCACGAATTGGCTGATAATGCATTATTGTGGCGAGGAGTTTGTTTTTACAGTCAGCATAAAAACAAAACAGCCTTAAAGGATTTCTATAAAATATTAAGAGTGTATCCTAAAGGAAATAAAGCTGATGCTGCACGATATATGATAAACTTAATAAAAGGCGGGAAAAAACAGATTGTTATAAAAGAAAAAGTTATCAAAGTTTCAGATGATTCAAAGTTAAAAGCCTGGCAGGAATTACTTAAAACAAAAGAAGCTGCTCTCAAAGAAAAGGAAAAAGAGCTGCAGGCAAAAGAAAAAATTCTTGAAGAAAAGGAAAAATTGATAAATCAGGCTCAAAATCAGAATTCTAATGCAGGTAAAACACAGAATAATGCTAATACAAAAGCCAATGCTGTTCAATAAAAAAAGTATAAAGTTATTTTTCTTACTCGTTGTTATCTTATTTTTTTCTAACATAGTTGAAGGTGCTTTACTTGAATTAAAAAATCAGTATATAAAAATAATAGGAGATCCTGATACAGGCAGGTTTATATTTAAAACCACAGGTGGCGATCCTGATTTAAACACAGATCAGGATTCATTATTGTTATATGAAGATTACCCGCCTACTTCTTTTACAACATTAAAAATAGACGGAGTTAATTATAAATTCGGAGATACAGAGAAGGGCAGATTTGCTACGAGTATGATATCCAGAAATAATCGTTTAATGTGTGTATGGAAAGTAGGTAATATTGAAGCAATGCAGGAATTGAAATTTGTTAAAGGACCTACAACAGGCAGAGATGATACAGTTGAAATAAGTTATACTATAATTAATAAGGATTCTCGGGAGCATGAAATCGGCGTTAGAATTATGATGGATACATATCTTGGTAAAGAAGACGGAGCTCCTTTTCGTGTTCCGGGTCTCGGTGATATTAAAACTGAAACTGTTCTTGAAGGCTCTAAAATCCCTCAGTATTGGTATTCTTATGATGACCTTGGTGAACCTTCAGTAAGAGCTCAGGGTACTCTTAAAGCAAAAGATATTACACCGCCTGACAGAATAATATTCTCAAGTTGGGAAAGATTTCAGAAGTATTTGTGGGATTTTCGTATTAAACCGGGAAGAAGTTTTAGACGCTCTGTTATTGGTCCGCTTGATAGTGCTATTGCGATGTACTGGAATCCTAAAAAAGTAGCACCAAACGGAACCTTGAAAGTTAAAACATATTATGGCCTTTACGGAGCTTCTATTTATAAAGGTAAAGTCTTTAATATATCTCTCGGCGGTCCTGTAACAACTTCAGGTGAACCTTTCCTTGTTACTGCTGATGTTCAGAATGTTTCCCCCAGAGATGCTAAAAATACAACTGCTGAAATTATTTTGCCTGCCGGTTTGAAACTTGTTGTTGGTGAAAACAAAACTAAAAATCTTGCTACTTTGAGAAAATCTGAAATAAAAAAAGTAGCCTGGAATATTATTCCTGATAAAACTGTTACAGGTTTCATTACTTTTAAAGTTAAAGTAACCGGAACAGTAGATAATAAAAAAGAAACAGCTGTGGCTGAACGAAAAATCGAGTATAAGGGTAAAAAAGTTGAAGTAACTTTGTATGATTTTTCAGCTTTAAATAAATTGCTGCAGCAGGTTAATGATAATCTTGGTTTAAATAATGAACTGCTGGTAAAAATAAATAAATTGCTTGAATTGGAACAAAAAAAATACGAAGATGCTGATAATGATATTGAAGCTGTTAAAAATCGGGAAAATAAAATAGAAGAAATTAAAAAGGAAATTAATAATGCAGTCAAAGCTGCACTTAAAAAACAATAGATTAAAGTCTATAAAACAGATTTTATTTTACAATTTAAATATTGATGCTGCATTTATTACAAATTTTTCAAATATAAGATATATTAGCGGTTTTACAGGTGATGCCGGAGTACTTCTGTTATTTAAAAGAAAAAATTTTTTATTTACAGATAACAGATATGCGATTCAGGCGGAACGAGAAATTCATGACAAAATCGATTTAAAAATATATAAAGATTTTGGTAGTCTGTATGAATTTATAGGAGAACAGT
>CAYQNP010000206.1:0-3141 GCA_964418785.1 uncultured Spirochaetia bacterium
TTGAGAAACGAATTGCAGCACTTGAAGAAGGTGCTGCTGCTCTGGGAACTTCTTCCGGAATGGCTGCTATTACTTATGCTGTTTTAAATATTACTAAAGCAGGTGAACATATTGTTGCGTCTTCCAGTTTATACGGCGGAACTGTAACTTTATTTACTCATACATTAAGAAAACTCGGGATAGAAGTAACTCTTGTTGATGCTTCTGATTTGAAAAATTTTGAAAGTGCAATTAAGGATAATACAAAACTTATTTATGCAGAGACAATGGGAAATCCTAAAAATGATGTTATTGATATAGAAAGACTTGCAGAAATAGCACACAGTAATAATATACCGTTGCTTATAGATAATACAGTGACAACACCGTATTTAACACAGCCTATAAAATGGGGAGCAGACATAGTTATACATAGCGCGACAAAGTTTATAGGAGGCCACGGTAATTCTATTGGCGGAGTTATAGTTGACTCTGGAAAATTTAACTGGGAAAACGGAAAATTTCCTGAATTAACTGAACCTGATCCTTCATATCACGGTATAAAATATACTGAGAAATTCGGAAATCTTGCATATATCGTTAAAGCAAGGGTTCAGTATCTGCGGGATATGGGGGCATGTATGTCTCCTTTTAATGCTTTTATGTTTTTGACAGGGCTGGAAACCTTGCATCTTAGAATGGAAAGACATTGTTCTAATGCATTAAAAATAGCAGAGTTTTTAAAAACTCATAGTAAAATTTCGTGGGTAAATTATCCTGGATTACCGGAACATCCATATCACAAACTGGCAGAAAAGTATCTTAAAAACGGTTTCGGAGCAATCATAGGATTTGGAGTTAAAGGCGGTTATGATGCAGCGAAGAACTTAATAAATAATGTTAAATTATGTTCTCATCTTGCAAATATAGGGGACAGTAAAACTTTAATTATACATCCTGCTTCTACAACGCATCAGCAGTTATCAAAAGAGGAACGAGAAGCTGCAGGTGTAACTGATGATTTTATACGATTTATAGTAGGAACTGAAAATGCTGATGATATAATTGAAGATCTTGATAGAGCATTAAACAGTTAATATGAGCAAGGGGACAGTGGCAATAGGGATGAGCGGCGGAACTGATTCCACTGTTGCAGCTTATCTTTTACAGCAGCAGGGGTATAATGTTATAGGGTTTACCCTAAAATTATGGGATGATTCGTCTCGATGCTGCAGCAAGATGGATTTATATGATGCTCGCGTAATAGCAAAAAAATTCGGATTCCCGCATTATACTGTTGAATTGAATAAGTTATTTAAAAAGGAAGTTATAGACTATTTCATAAACGAATATATAAACGGAAGAACTCCTAATCCGTGTGTGGTGTGTAATAAACAGATAAAGTTTGATTTTGTATTTACAGATAATTTGCCTTTTTCTTATGATTTTATTGCAACCGGACATTATGCTAAAATAAAAAAAATAGAGAATAATCTGTTTTTTGCACAGGCAAAAGATTTGAAGAAATCGCAGGAGTATTTCCTTGCCAGAGTTAATAAAAAATATCTTGATAGAATTTTATTCCCGCTTTCAGATTATACAAAAGATGAAGTTCGGGAAATATTAAAAAGTTTAAATATAAATTTGAATAAGAAAGAGAGCCAGGAATTATGTTTTATAAATAATAATGAAAAACATTATGAATTTATTTTAAAGAATATGACAAAAGGTGATTTTTCCGGGGATATAATCAATAAGGAAGGGAAGGTATTGGGGACACATTCCTGCTATTTTAAATATACAATAGGTCAGAGACAGGGGCTTGGTATAAGCGATTCTACTCCGTATTATGTAATAGGAATAGATAGTAAGAATAAGAATGTAATTGTGGGTAAAAAAGAGGATACATTTTCAAACAGGTTAATTACAGATAAGTTATACTGGTATAAAGATAATGTTCCAAAAGAAATAAAAGCAAAAGTAAAAATACGATATAATCACAGAGGTGCGGAAGCAGTAATACGACTTATAGACAATGGTAGGGCAGAGGTAATATTTGATGAACCGCAGCATGCAGTAACTTCAGGTCAACTTGCTGTTTTTTATGACAATGATATTGTTATAGGTTCCGGTTGGATTGTTTAATTTAATTGATCTTTTATAAACGGAAGAATATTATCCGGTTTAATTCTGTTAAAACAGTTGAAATATTTGCATTTCTCTCTTTTACATTTCCATTTTTCGGGACAGTTTACATCAGGAACTATAATTAAATTTTTCCCCCAGAATGGTCCCCATCGTTTATAAGAATGGACAAATACAGGTGAGAAGAATGCAACAACAGGTATGCGTAAGGCTGAGGCTATATGCATGGGACCTGTACTGTTTGAAATAAAAATTTTTGCCAGTGAAATTAAAGCAATAAGAGAAGACAGCTCCATATTTTGAGGCATTATATGAATATTTTTTGAGGTCTCTATATTTTTTATAAAATAGTCAATAATTTCTGTATCATTAGGCCCGCCTGTAATAAGTATATGGAGTTTTTTAAATTTATTACTTATAAGTTTTATTAAAGATAAATATTGCTCCGGCGGCAGATTCAGTGCAGAATGGCCGCTCCCAGGGTGAACTATGATGAATTTTTTATCCGGTATTCTTTTTGTCTTTAATAATTTTTTTATGAATTCAAGAGCATCTTTCTGCGGCTTTAATTTAATGTCAGTGTAAATTTTTTTTTCACAGCATTTTTTTATTATTTCAAGATTATATTCTGCCTGATGCTGCTGGTTTTTAGAACGATGCTGTATTATTGTTTTTGTAAAGAGGTACTGATACCATCTCCATCCGTAAGAAATTCTGTTGGGAATCCCTGCTTTTTTAAATAGTTTTGCTACAGCATAATCCGGATGAAGCGCTATTGCTGTATCAAAGTTGTTTGCCTTTATCTGTAATAAGAGATTTTCAAAGCGAGTTTTGTTTTTCTTTATTGATTCATCAAATAAAATAATATCGTCTGCAAATTCAAAACCTTTAAAAATATCGGCTGTGTAGGATTTAACCAGAGCAGTAATTTTTAATTGTTTGTTGTTCTTTTTTAAAGTTTTAAATACAGGCAGGCTGAGAATAACATCTCCTATACTGTCTGTTTCAGATATAATT
>CAYQNP010000207.1:0-3879 GCA_964418785.1 uncultured Spirochaetia bacterium
AATAAAAAAAGTAACTGATGATCTTGCAGGTGATTTCCATTTTAATACTTCAATATCAACTATAATGGAACTTATAAATGCTCTTACTTCTTATAAGTTTGCTTCAGAATCTGATTATAAATTATTAAGCGTAATAGTAAAAAATTTATTAATAATTTTATCGCCGTTTACACCGTTTTTAACAGAGGAATTATGGAATGAAATTTCATTTGGCGGTACAGCATTTTCAGCAGGCTGGCCTTCTTACGATAAAAATTATTTGCAGTTTAATAATTATACACTTGTACTTCAGGTGAACGGCAAGGTGAGAAATAAAGTGGAAGTACCGCTCGATACTGAACTTGAAAAAATGAAAGAAATAGCATTGAACGATGAAAAAATCAAATCGTGGATAAAAGATAAAGAAATAATAAAAGTTATACCTGTAAAAAACAAATTAGTAAATATTGTTGTGAAATAAATAGAAAAAAGCAGGTTATACCTGTAGAAAAATAATTGGGAGGGGAATTTTATCTTGCATAAAGTGAACTATCCCCTTAAATAAAATAGTAATGTGAGTGGTGATAAAAAGATGCCATAGCCACATTACAAAAAAATTAAAGAGGGAGGTACACTATGCTGTACGTAAAAAAACGCGACGGTCGAGTTGTTAAATTCGACATTAAAAAAATTTCGGAGGCAATGAAAAAAGCATTCGATGCAACTTCAACACATTATACTGATGATATTCTGGAATTACTGTCATTAAAAGTAGTTGCTGATTTTCAGAATAAAGTGCAGAATAAAACAGTGGACATAGAGGATGTTCAGGATAGTGTTGAAAGAATGCTTGAATTAGCGGGGTTTAGTGATGTTGCAAAGGCTTATATTTTATATCGAAAACAGCATGAGAAAATCAGAAAAGTTACTTCTACCATTGATGAGTTTAAAAGAATTATAAATGATTATTTATATCAGGAAGACTGGCGCGTAAAAGAGAATAGTACAGTGATATTTTCTCTCGGGGGTTTGATTTTACATAACAGCGGTGCAATAACTGCAAATTACTGGCTTGAAGAAGTTTATGATGAAGAAATTTCTCAAGCGCATAGAAATGGAGATTTGCATATACACGATTTAAGTATGTTGTCTCCATATTGTGCAGGCTGGTCTATAGAACAGCTTATAAGAGAAGGTTTAAATGGTGTGGAAGGAAAAGTTGCATCTGCTCCTGCAAAACATTTATCTACACTTGTAAATCAGATGGTAAATTTTCTCGGTATTCTTCAGAATGAATGGGCAGGCGCTCAGGCGTTCTCTTCTTTTGATACCTATCTTGCTCCATTTGTTAAAGTTGATAATCTTGATTATACTGCTGTAAAACAGGCTATTCAGTCGTTTTTATTCGGTGTAAATACACCAAGCAGATGGGGCTCTCAACCTCCTTTTACAAATATAACTCTTGACTGGGTTGTTCCTAATGATATGAAAGAGAGAAAGGCTATTGTCGGCGGAGTTGAAATGGATTTTACTTACGGTGAATGTCAGAAAGAGATGGATATGGTTAATAAAGCTTTGCTGGAATGCTATCTTGAAGGTGATTATAACGGCAGAGGCTTTCAGTATCCTATCCCGACTTATAATATTACAAAGGATTTTGACTGGGAGAATCCGAATGTAAGATTATTGTTTGAGATTACTTCAAAATACGGAACACCTTATTTTCAGAATTTTGTAAATTCTGATTTAAATCCCGGGGATGTAAGAAGTATGTGCTGCAGATTGCAGCTGGATAAAAGAGAGTTGCGCAGACGCGGCGGCGGATTGTTCGGCTCTGATGAGTATACCGGTTCTATCGGTGTTGTTACTATAAATCTTCCAAGAATAGCCTATTTGAGCAGTAATGAAGAAGAATTCTTTGAAAGACTTGAAAATCTTATGGATATTGCTAAAAGAAGTTTGATTGTTAAAAGAGAGGTTATACAGAAATTAAATGATAAAGGTTTCTTCCCGTATACAAAAAAATATTTAAAAGATTTCAATAATCATTTCTCAACAATAGGACTTGTAGGAATGAATGAAACAACTTTAAATGCCCGCTGGATTAGAGAAGATATTTCTAAACCGAATGCACATAAATTTGCAAATAAAGTTTTAACTTTTATGCGGAAAAAACTTGCAGACTATCAGGAAGAGACAGATGTTCTTTTTAATCTTGAAGCAACACCTGCTGAATCTACAGCATATAGACTGGCAAAAATTGATAAAGAAAAATATCCAATGATTAAAACCGCAGGCGAAAAAGACCCCTATTATACAAATTCCTCGCATTTGCCTGTTGACTTTACTGAAGATATATTTACAGCCCTGGATTTACAGGAACCATTACAGACAAAATATACAGGCGGAACGGTTTTTCATACTTTTCTCGGTGAGAAAATCTGGGATTGGAAAGTTACTCGCGATTTAGTCAGAAAAATTGCAGCTAATTACAGAATCCCGTATTATACTATCTCTCCTACTTATTCCATTTGTAAAACTCACGGTTATATTAATGGAGAACATTTTACCTGCCCTAAATGCGGTGAAGAGACTGAAGTCTATTCAAGAATTACAGGCTATTACAGACCGGTAAAAGCATGGAATAAAGGTAAAAGAGAAGAGTTTAAAGATAGACTTGAATATCGCGTAAGTACGGATAAATTGAAAGTATTGAAAGATAAAAAATATAATCCTGAAGTAAAACCTGTTGAAACAGGTCTGTTCTTAAATGTTCAATAAAATTAAATTGAAAAGAGTTTAATGTGAGGAGAATACAGTTTTATATAGATTACTGTATTCTCCTTTTTTATTCTTTATGTGAGTTTAAGTTATGAATTTTTATGCGCATCAGAAAGTAAGTTTTGTGGATTATCCGGGCAAAATTTCTACTTTATTATTTGTGTCCGGATGCAATTTTTGGTGCGAATATTGTCATAATTATCAGTTAAAACAAAAATTAGAACATACAATAACTGAAACAGAGATTATAAATTATTTAAAAGAAAGAATAGGGAAAATAGATGCTGTGGTAATAACAGGCGGAGAACCGTCTTTATATAAAAGAGAAATTAAAGACTTTTTTTCTAATATAAAAACAATTTTCCCGGATATGCTTACCAAGTTCGATACAAACGGCAGTGACCCGGAAGTTTTCTCTTTTTTAAAAGATGTTACTGATTTTGTTGCTATGGATTTCAAAAGTCCGGATTATAAAAAATTTTCTAATGTTGAATTAGATATTATAAAAAAATCCTTGCACAATATTAAAGTTATAAAAGATTATGAAATCAGAATAACAATGTATCCCGATTATATTAAAAAGGAAGATTTTGATACTATAGCGGATTTACTTCAGAATAGTAAAAAGGTAGTGATACAGCAATATGTAAAAAATTTTTTTAATACAGTAGAACCTTATGACGACGAAGTGCTTTATGAGTTTGAAAATATTTTGCTTTCAAGGGGGATAAATGTAGAAAATAAGTTATAGGGGGTATAACAATGAAGAAATTGGGAAAAGATGTCTTTGACATACTTATAAAAAAAGGGAAATTAAAACGGCTTGATGTAATACTTGTTCATTCTAAAAAAGGGCTTGCCGGAAAATTGATACGCTTCGGCACAAAATCATATTGGAATCATGTTGCAATAATATTTGTTGTTAGAAATACAGATAAAGGTTTTGATAATACTTTTATTATTGAATCTTCTGTGGGAGGTATTGATATTCATAATTTCTATGATGAATATCTTGCAAAGCCGGATAAGTATGATATTGGAATAAAACGATTTAAAGCAAAATGGTTGAATAATGATAAAAACGGTCTTGAAATAAGAAAATTAATAAGAGGTAATCTT
>CAYQNP010000208.1:0-3230 GCA_964418785.1 uncultured Spirochaetia bacterium
TATTTATTTCTTTAAAGAAGTCTAATTTATTTAAAAATTTATGATCCAGAGTTTTAAGGGTTTCCCTTATAATTTTTTTTAAATCTCTGAAATCAATGCCAAGTCCTATTTCATTTAAATCTTCGCATAAAACATAAACCTGTATTTTCCAATTGTGGCCATGAAGATTTTCACAGTTCCCGTTATATCCTCTTAAACTATGTGCTGCAGCAAAATGTTCTTCTACAATTAATTCATACATTTTATAATACCTTTAATACATTATCTGCAATACTTTCAATTTCTTTTTTCTTTAAAGAAGGATAGATAGGAATTTCCATTAGTTTATGATAAGCATGAGCAGTATTAGGATATTCTTCTTCATTTAGATTTAAAGAGAGTAAAGCCGGCATCTCAATAGGTCTCTTAGCCATAATTTTATGCCGTCTAAGAGTTTCTATGGTTTTCTTTAAACTGCCGTCAACAAGAAGAGTATATTTTGAATAAACGCTTTTTTTATCAGAATCTTCTCTGTAAATTTTATATTTTGACTTCATAAATCTTTGGTTATAGTAATTCGCGAGTTCTATTCTTCTGGCTATAAATTTATTTATAAGTTTCATTTGACTTAACCCCAGGGCAGCTGTTACATCCTGCATTCTGTAATCATATTGTACTTTATAGTTTTCAGGAACTTTGAAAGGATTAAATTTATGTTTTTTTGCTTTAGTAATAATATCTCTGGAATTTGATACTATCATTCCTCCGTTTCCGGTTGTAATAATTGTGTCTGTATCAAATGAAAATACTGAAAGCAGACCAAAACTTCCTATTTTAGCAAACTTTTCTTTTACAGAGGAGTTATATTCTGCTCCAAGAGCATAAGAGCAGTCTTCAATAACAGAAATAGGTAGTGATAAAAATTCATCTATATCTGATGGAATGCCGAATTTATTTGAAACAATAACAGCTTTAGTTTTTTCAGTAATTTTTTTCTTTACTTTTTCGGCATCAATATTAAATGTATCAGGTTCAATGTCAATAGGAACAGGTTTAGCGCCTGTATAACTAATTGCATTTATAACCGGCAAGTCTGCATAAGCAGATATAATAATTTCGTCATCAGGTTTAATATCAAGAGCAAGAAGAGCAAGATGCATCGCAGAAGTAAACGAGTTTGTGGCAACAGCATCTTTAGCTCCTACAAAGTTTGCAACACTTTTTTCAAATTCTCTGGCTAATTCCCCCTCTTCAAGCCGTTCTGTTATAAGGCAGTTTAGTACATACTCAAGGTCTTTTCTTACAATAGTAGGTTTAATTAACGGTATCATAGAGCCATAGTATATACTTTTAATTTTTAGTGTCAAGAGATTTTTTGGATGTAAAAAAAAATTTTTACAAATTTTGACTAAAAGTAAAGATGCAATTTGCATTATTGGACTTGACTTTTAAATATAAAATATTATAATTTTAAAGATTTTGTAATTAAGGAGAACTGTTATGAGGTTGGAAGTAAGCGCCACGAGAATGGAATTATTAAGATTAAAAAAGAGACTTGTTCTTGCTAAAAGAGGGCATAAATTACTTAAAGATAAACAGGACGAATTAATGAGGAAATTTCTTGATTATGTACATTTAAATAGAGATTTACGAGAAGAAGTGGATAAAAAATTAAAAGATTTATATACTTTATATTATGGCGCTACAATGGAATATGACGGAAATAGTTTAAAGTCTTTATTTTTTATATCGGATACAGTAATAAAACTTGAAGAAAAGATAGTGCCGGTTATGAACTTACGCTTACCGGAGTTTACTTCAGAGATAAAAGGTGATTTTCACTCTTTTGGATTTAAAGATGTAAATATAGACATAGATGTTGTGTTAAAGAATTTTCAGGAACTATTACCTAAAATAATAGAGCTTGCACAGGTAGAGAATAGCGTTAAGGAATTATCTGAAGAGATAGAGAAAACTCGAAGAAGAGTAAATGCTCTGGAATATATATTAATACCTAATCTTGAAGAAACGATAAGGTATATTAGTATGAAAATTAGCGAGAATGAACGTTCTAATCTTACCAGATTAATGAAAGTAAAAGAGATAGTTGAACAGCATTAGTTATGTAATATGTCTAAATTGGCACGAAAGAGAATAGTTATATCTCTTATAATATTTTTTTTTAGTGTATTAGTATATAGTTTTAGAAGCAGTGAAATTTACAAGCAGATAGTAAGATTAAATTTTTTAAGCAAACGATATTCTTACTTTTCAAAAAGGGAGAAAATCAAGGTCAGGATAACGGGGATGATAAAGCGACCTGGTACATATATAGTGAGTAAAGGCAGCCGATTAAGTGATTTAATAGTGTTAGCAGGCGGGTTAAGACGGTTTGCTTATGTATCAAAATATTTTAAAATAATTTTAAAAGATAGTGAAGAATATTACATTCCTTTCCGAAAATTAAAGAGAGGAGAAGTTGTAAATATTAATAAAGCCGATGTCCTGGAATTATGTACTATTCCGTATATAAATAAAAAGCGGGCGGAAGAAATTATCGCGTATAGAGAGAAGTATGGAAGATTTGACGAAAAAGAAGAGATTAAAGAGATTGACGGTATAGGTGATAAGAGATACGAATTAATTAAAAATTTTTTAGTTATAGGAGATTAATTATGATGGAAAAAGAGAATCTATATAATTTTGAAAATGAAGGAACAGATATAAGCGAGTTAGACAGCATAATAAGTACAGATGATATTTTAAGCGGATTGGAAGAAGATACTCCTGTTATAGAAGATTTATCTGATGACGGAATGACAGTACAGCAGAATGAAGTTGAAGTTGTTTCAGAAGAAAATATTAATAACGAAACAGATATAGATACATCGCCGGAAGAAGTTATGAGTGAAAATAGAGCAGAGGAAACTGTTCCTGCTGAATCTGTTCAGCCTGCTTCTGAACCGGAAGGTGAAACAGTATTGGTTGCAGACGAAAATGAAGGAGAAGTTCTTGTTAATGATGCTGAAGTAATAGCAGATGATACTGCTGCAGTTAATACAGAACCTGCAGCGGATAGTGACAGCACTCAAAACAGCAGTGATATTAATAAAATTGTAGTAGATGAAGAGACAGTGCAGCTGGTAAGAGAGAAAATCCAGCAGCATCAGGATTTATTCGGGAATAAGTTGCCTGAAGAGGTAGCCGATAAGGACGAGGTTGTAACTGAAGAAGCAGGAGAAGAAGTATTA
>CAYQNP010000209.1:0-6657 GCA_964418785.1 uncultured Spirochaetia bacterium
AGTCTTTTAGAAAAAATATCTGAAAAAGAAGATAAAATTGATATATTTATAAGCAATGTAAGTTTTGCTCAAAGAACAATGTCATTAGATGATTACAAAAAAAAATCTTTTTTTAAAACATTAGAATACAGCACCTGGCCAATGATAGAGTATACACGAAAAATAAAAAAAGTGTTCAACAAATATCCGAAATATATAATCGGAATTTCAAGTGATGGGCCTGATCACTTTTATCAGGGCTATGATTTTGTTGCTGCTTCTAAAGCATTGCTCGAATTTTTTGCCAGATATTTATCAATACATCTGTTTAAGGAAGGAAGCCGAGTAAATGTTATCAGATTCGGCACAGTAAAAACAGAATCTTTTAATCTTATATTCGGCGAGAAATTTTTTGATTATCTGAAGGAGAATAATATTCCGGAGGAAATGATTTTAACTCCGGAAGATTGCGGCAAAGCTGTTTTTGCACTCTGTTCCGGTTTTCTCGATGCAGTAAACGGCCAAATCATTACAGTTGATTACGGTATGCCGTTTCAGGACAACTTAATGATGCGATATATTAAAGACAAAAAATAATTTACTAATTTTATATCAGACCATTTTTAAAACAAAATATTATTTATCTTATCTTTTTATTATTTTTTTTAAACTTTTTATAACCTTTTTAACATCATACATTTTATTATATTTACCCAAACTAAATCTAACTGTACCGTTTATAAACTCATCATCAACTTTCATTGCTTTTAATACATACGACGGTTCAGGTAATCCGGCAGAGCATGCTGATCCGGTTGATACATATATTCCATCCTGTCCAAGTCTTTTAATAATATAATTTGAATCAATATTTCTAAAACTTACATTTAAAGTTGTACAAAGACTTTTGTCATCACAACTATTTATTCTTATATCTCTAAAATTTGACGTAAGTTCTTTTTTTAAGTAATCTCTAATTAACTTTATTTTTGACATATACCTATCCATATTCTTAATTGCAATTTCACAGGCTTTACCGAATCCAATAATGCCCGGGACATTCTCTGTACCGGAACGGCGATATTTTTCCTGCCCGCCGCCATGAAGAAGAGGCCTGAATTTGCTGCTTCTTCTAATAAAAACAGCACCTACTCCTTTAGGCCCGTAAAGTTTATGTCCTGAAATTGACAAAAAATCAACTCCAAGCTTTCTAACATCAATTCTTATTTTTCCTATTGCCTGTACGGCATCAGTATGCACATATATATTATTATTCTTTGCAATATTTACAATCTCATCTATAGGCTGAATACTGCCAACTTCATTATTAACATACATTACTGTTATTAATATCGTATCCTTTCTTATAGATTTCTTCAATATATCTATATCCATTACTCCGTATTTATCCACAGGTAAATATGTAACTTCAAACCCCTGAACTTCAAGAAATTTACAAATATTTAATATAGATTTATGTTCTATCACCGTGGTAATAATATGTTTCCCTTTGTTCTTAAGTGAATACGCAATTCCTTTAACAATAGTATTATTTGCTTCAGTACCTCCTGATGTAAATATTATCTCATCATTATCCGCATTTATTAATTCTGCAACTTTTGCTCTGCTATTTTCAATATCTTTTCTAACTAATCTTGCAATAGGATATACAGCTGACGGATTAGCAAACCTGTCTCTAAAATACGGCAACATTTTATTAAGCACCTGTTTATCAACTTTTGTGGTTGCGTTATTATCCATATAGACTTCCATATTTACCTCCTGTAATATCACCAAATTAATGATATTATTTTTTTTGTCAAGCAAAATTTTATTAATTCTAATATTTTCTTGACTTTTGAATAAAAAATAATATCATAAAAGCAGTGATATTATGAGAGGTAATTTATGAAAGCATTTATTTTGTTAACCATATTTTCCCCTGATTCTTTACTATTTGGAAAAAATAACCATTATCCGGTTACATGTTCCGGAATATGGCCATTTTCAAACTTCCGATATGGAGGAATAATTATGTGGATTATTATTATTGCTATTTTAATTAGTATTGCCTGGTATTTTTTTTCAAAAGGTGAATGTCCTATAATGCGTTCTCGACAATCAGAAGCACTTGACATACTAAAGAACCGTTATGCCAGAGGTGAAATTTCAAAAGAGGAATTTGAAGAGATGAAAAAAAATCTTGAATAAAAAAACACGGAGGAGACAATAATTATGAATATAATTAATTTATGCAATATAGCAGATTATCAGCAAGATGCCATAGTAAGTAAAACAATAATAGATGAAAAGGGAGGCTCTATTACATTTTTTGCATTTTCAGAGAATCAAAAACTTAGTGAGCACACAGCCCCCTATGATGCTTTTGTTCAAATTTTAGAAGGAGAGGCGGAAATAAAAATAGGGGAAAAAATATATATACTAAAATCAGAGGAATCTATAATAATGCCTGCAGATATTCCTCATGCTATAACTGCGAAAAAAAGGTTTAAAATGCTTTTAACTATGATTAAGAGGATAAAAGTATGAAAATAGGAATTTTTGAAATTGAAAAATGGGAAAAAAATTATTTAAAGAAAAGTTTACTCGCAAATCATGAACTTTACTTTTTTAAACAGGAATTAAATAATAAAACCGTAACTTCGCTTAATATAAAAGATCTGGATATAATATCTACCTTTATATACTCAAAAATAGACAAACCTGTTATTGATTATTTAAGCAGCCTGAAAATGATCAGTACTCGATCTACAGGATTTGACCATATAGATACAGATTATGCTGCTCAAAAAAATATTAGTGTATCAAATGTACCGTATTACGGAGAAAATACTGTAGCAGAACATACCTTTGCTCTTATTTTATCATTATCCAGAAATCTGCATAAAGCCTATACTCAGACTCTGTCCGGCAGATTTTCCATAAAAGAACTCCAGGGTTTTGACTTAAAAGGAAAAACATTAGGAGTAATTGGTGCAGGAAAAATTGGACTTCATGTAATAAAAATGGCAAAAGGTTTCGATATGAAAGTACTTGTATATGATATAAACAGGGACAACTTTTTATCTGAAATCTTAGATTTTACCTATACTGATATGGAAAACTTATTAAAAAAGTCTGATATTATAACAATACATACTCCATATAATAAACATACACATCACATAATAAATATGAATAATATAAAGTTATTTAAGAGAGGTTCTATTCTCATAAATACAGCTCGGGGAGGATGTGTAGAAACAGAAGCAATTATATACGGACTTGAAAACAACATTTTAGCCGGAGCAGGTCTGGATGCTTTTGAAGGTGAAGATTTACTAAAGGAAGACCAGGCATTACTTTATCATGATCTCTCAAGAGAAAAATTAGAAACTATACTTCAAAATAATATATTGCTAAAAAACGAGAAAGTAGTAATAACGCCTCATATAGCATTTAACAGTAGAGAAGCTGTTATGCGAATACTTGATACAAGTGTAAAGAATATTATTGGTTTTATAGAAGGAAAACCTCAAAATAGAGTTAATTAATTCTCTCTTCTGTCCAAAATAACAAAGGAAGTAAAATATATTTCAACTGTGCTGTATTTGCTAATTAACTATTATAAATATTTATTTATTGACTAAAAAAATCAAAATACTATATTAAAATATATGAGTTGGGAATGCAAATATAATGTAAACAACTACTGTACCAGATTAAAAAGAGATTGTTCCCCGGGTATTAAAGGTTGTATTTTATACGGCAGAATAACCGATTACAGTAATGATACTCAGTTTAATTCAAAATCAGAAAAAAACATTGCCGCAAAAAATCGTTTAAATAAAAGTTAAATTTTAAGCTTTATTTTCCACTCTTGAAGCGAATTATCAGAATAAATAATATTTATATCCAATGCTTCAAGCGCCATTATAATCTCTTCAAAAGACGGTTTGTGAGTACCTATAATTTCCAGGACATCTCCTTTTTTAGAATCCATTATTGCTTCTCTTGTTTTGACAAGCGGTATAGGACACTTATCATTTATACAATTTATTACAGTTATCTTTTCTTTATCCATAATAAATACCTCTTACTTATCACTAAAAAATACTTCTATTCTGGTTATATCCCACAATGGCTCCAGGCGTTCGATTATTTCATCCTTTATATTTGCAGCAAACTGATGGGTTGCAGACAAATTAATGTAAACTTTAATTACATCATCTTTTATTTCAATATTATTAAGAAATTTAGGGTCCGTAATTTCTCTGCCTGTTATAGGATTTATAACATGCTTCAATCTGTAAAAAACCACATCATAATCAGTCTTTTTCTTATCAGTTAAAATATTATGTTTGTGCTCGTAATTTTCAATAGCGGTTTTAAGTGCATCCACTGCAAGTACAGCACAATGAACTTTTACAGCAGGTAATCCTTCAAGCATCTCTGCTGCCTGTTGCCAGGTTATATTTTTGGCTTCATCTATACTCTTCCCCATTGCTAATTCAGTAATTACAGAAGCTGTAGCAATATTTGAAGCACAACCATAAGATTTAAATTTTATATCTTTTATTTTTTTACTATTATTATCCACTTTTAAAAATAATTTAACCATATCTCCGCATGCCGGGGAACCTTCTGTTGCTACTGCATCTGCATCTTTTATCTCACCGACATTCTTGGGATTTGTAAAATATTCCAGAACTTTATTAGAATACGGCAAACCCATATTAACCTCCTTATATTATATTAATGGACTTAGTTTTCTTAACTTTTCAATGACATCTTTAACTTCTGTTACAGTGTAATGTATATCATCTTTTGTTATATATTTAGAAGTTGAAAATCTAATAGAGCCGTGAGCTCTTTCATGAGAAAATCCCATAGCAAGTAATATATGACTTGCCTGCAATGAACGCGAGAAACATGCTGAACCTGTAATAACCGCTATCCCTCTCATATCCAGATGCAGTACTACTGATTCTCCTTCTATATATTCAAAAGATACGTTTAAATTATTGCAAAGTCTCTTTGAAAAATCAGAAGCACCATTTAGTATAACTCCGTCGATGTTTTTATTCAATTCCTTGTATAAACAATTTCTCATATTATATGCAAACTCTGAATCCTTCTTTGAATAAATTTCAACAGCTTTGCCAAAACCTGCTATTCCAGGCACATTCTCTGTACCCGGCCTTAAATCAAATTCCTGAAATCCTCCCCCAAAAACCTTAACTATAGGAATATTTTTTTTAACAAATAATGCTCCTACTCCCTTCGGGCCATAAATCTTATGAGCAGTAATGCTCAATAAGTCTATATTATCTTTTATGACATCTATATCTGTCTGCAAATATGCAGCTGCACCGTCTGAGTGTAAATATGCACCTCTTGAGTGAACTATCTCTGATATACTACTTATATCCTGAATAGTACCTACTTCATGATTTCCGATACAAATACTTACAAGCAATGTTTTTTCATCTATTTTTGTTTTTAAATCTTCAATATCTACAAAACCTTCCTCATCTACCTTTATATATTCTACTTTATACCCATCTTTTCTAAGATGTTCTGCTGTCTGATATACCGAAAAATGCTCTATTGAAGAAATAATTATCTTATCGCGATTGGTTTTATCAGCATAAGCAACTCCTTTTATTGCCAGATTATTTGCTTCTGTTGCTCCTGAAGTAAAAATAATCTCATCTGCTTTTGCATTTATGCTTTCTGCAATTATATTCCTTGATTTTACAACTGCATCTTTAGCTTTAATCCCGGGTGTATGAGAAAATTGCGAGGAAGCAACTGCATAAGTATCTCTAAAAAAAATATTCATATATTCAATGACCCGCTCATCGACTTTAGTTGTGGCGTTGTTATCCAGATACACTTTACGAATATTATTCACCATGTTAAATTACCTCCTTTTAAATATCACTATAATACTGATATTTGAAAAGTCAAGAAAATTTTCGTGTTTTATTAATTTTCCACTATAATCTCTCTATATATCCCTTTATTTCGGTTTGCTTTATATGCAGTATTATATATATAACCAAATTATACTTTTTGTTTATATTTCTTTACTCACCCATTACTTTTATTATCAGTTTCTTTCGTCTTTGACCGTCAAATTCAGCATAATATACCTGCTGCCATGGGCCGAAATCGCATCTGCCATCAGTAATGGGTATTATAACCTCATGGTGAACAAGCAAATTTTTCAAATGTGCATCGCCATTTGTTTCACCTGTTCTATGATGTCTGTAGTTTATATTAAACGGAGCCAATTTTTCAAGCCACTCGTCAATATCCTGTATAAGTCCGCTCTCGGCATCATTAATATATACACCTGCTGTAATATGCATAGCAGACACAAGAACCATTCCTTCTTTAACTCCGCTTTCTGCTACAGCCTGCTCAACTTCATCTGTTATATTAATATATTCTCTTTTTTTCTTTGTATTAAAATAGAGATACTTTGTATGAAACTTCATTTATTTGCCTCCTGATTTTATTAAAGTTTAAAAGTACCAGATAATCGACATAAGGTTAGAAGTTTCATCAGTATTAAGGAAAGAATCGTAATAAAAAGTATAATTAATTCTCATAAAACCGAGAAAGAGTTCTGTTCCTGCAGAGAATTTACCTTTAAAAAATCCAAATTAT
>CAYQNP010000210.1:0-8054 GCA_964418785.1 uncultured Spirochaetia bacterium
CTGATATACTATATTTGAATAAGAGTACTTCATCGTTCTCTCTTGGGAATACAGAGATAGGCGAGCGGTCGGAAATAAACGGTATATTTTCTAATCCTGCGTATATTCTGTATTCGGATTCTTTGAGTTTTACAGCTGTCCATAATTTCTGGTTTAACGGCTTTTTTCTTGATTCTATTGCTTCTGTTTATCCGTCTGAAAAGGGAAATTTTGGTTTTAATGCAGCATATCTGTATGACATCTCTGACCGGTTTTATATTGATTCATCAGGCAGAGAGACAGATTTATTGCTTGAAAAAACAGATTTAAATCTTTCGCTCTCTTATGCAGGAATGCTGTTTTTATATCCTATGGGAATTACTATAAGGTATATCCATAGTTGTTTAGCAGGTTATACTGCAGATACTGTCCTGGTTGATTATGGTATTTCAGTCAAATATCTTTTAGGTAGAGGTATAGTATATCTCGGCAGCGGGATTTATAATCTCGGCTTAACATCCAATTTCAATAGTAGTGATTTAACTATTCCGTTTTATGTCCCGTTAGAAATAGGGTATTTACTTTCTAATAATATATCGGATTTTCTGCTGTTATCAAAGTTTAATATGTATTCTTCAGGAGATGTGTCTGCAGGATTTGGACTGGAATGGTCGTTTTTAAAGAATTATAAAATACGCTGCGGTTATATTGCTGATAATGCTTCTGTGAGTTTGACATTAGGTGCAGGAGTTTCTTATAAAATAAATGACAGGGAATATATTTTTGATTATGCTGTTATCCCGACGCGCAGTAAAATCGGTACCACACATAGTTTACAGCTGACAGTGAAAATGGCAGGAAGAAAATCAGTATCTAAAGCAAATAAGCAGTTAAAAAGGATTAAATATAAAAGTTTAATAAATTTACTGAAGGGAGACACAGCATCGGCGACAAAGCCTGTTGATATAGTATATGCTGAGGCTTCTACTTCTGTAGGCTCATCTCCAAAAGATGCCTGTGATGGAAATGAAGGAACACGATGGGGATCTGTTCATAAACAGGACCCGCAATGGATTATTTTTAAATTAAGCACACCTCAGTATATAAGCAGAGTCGAGATACATTGGGAAGCCGCCGGCGCCAGAGTTTATGATATTTTTGTTTCTGCCAATAATACAGATTGGATTAAAGTTGTTACTATAAATGACGGGAAAGGTAATGAAACAAGAGTTATTAATTTTAAGCAGCCGGTAAAAGCACAGTATTTAAAAATTTTATGCAGAGAACGAGTCGGTAAAGACTGGGGCTATTCTATATGGGAAGTCAGAGTTTATAATTAACAGGAATTAGTTATGAAAAAGATTTTTTTTATAATATTGATTTTGCTGTTTTTTGCAGGTATTACAAATGCTGCTGTTCATAAAAGCAAACTCATTATAGTTAAAAGTTTTTATAATAAAAGTGAGTATAAAGGCAGATGGAATATAGGTAACGGTATTGCTGAATTATTGTGGAAAGAACTTCGATTTAAAGGAGTGACTAATGCTCTTTTTCTAAAATATTACTGCATAAGTAAATCTAAAATAAATAAAGATATTTTTATTATATCAGGAGATATAATAAAGTTTAAATTTAAAGAGCACATAATAGCAGCTTATAAAATAGGCGGTTATAAGAATTATTCTGTAGAAATAATTATTAGATTAAAGATAAAATCAGGGGAAGGGGAGTATAGAGAAAAAGTATTTAAGACAAAGATAAGCAGGCGAAACATAGGAATTACACTTTTCGGCGGCCCGGGCGGTACAGATGACTTTGAAAAAAGTGCATATTCAAAACTGCAAAAATTAAATTTCGGCAGTAATAAGTTTCTGAAAAGTATTTACGGAATAGCTGTTCAGGATATAATTAATAAAATGTCTGACTGGATAAAAGATATATTCGTTAAAAAGAAACAAAATCATAAGGATTAAATAAGTATGGTAAAATTGTTTATTACATTAATATCTGTGTTGATTTTTATGAGCAATTTATATGCGGTTAGAACAGAAGTTATGGATGCTCTTGGAAACAGTATGGGACAGTTTGATGACCGGCTTTTGAATATGTATGATATGGACTGGAATAACGGTGGAAATTCAGTGCGGGATTACAGATGGGACAGGTGGATAAGGGATTTTCGTACTGACCTGTTAATACGCGATAGTTCAGACGGCTTTATACAGGAATTTAAACTCGGCAGGATTTATACATCTTTTACTCCGCTTACATTAAAGAAAAGTCTGTTCCCTCAAAATTATTCTGAAGATCATCAGTTCGGTTTCCGCTGGACTTTAATGCCTGATTCTATAGTCCGTAAAATTACTTTACTTGTCGATAGAATAGATTTAAACGACTTAACAGATGTTAATGATACTAAAGTCGATACATATTTTATTGCAAGTCGGATAGACTTTTCCCCTATGAAGAAATTAAAATTAGGAATATCTTTTGTAAATCAGCATAATGCATTTAGAGGAGATACTCATAGCAAGAATGGTTTTTTAAGCGGATCCATTAGAGAAGATGATTATCCTTCGGAATTGTATGTAAAGTTTATGGATAACTCTCCGGATGATAATACTGGCGGAGCTGCTGTATACGGAATGAAAGTTTACATAAATGGTATTTATTATCCTTCTTTATCAGTGCGTGCCGGTGTTTCAGGAGTGCCGGGCAGCGATGTTTCGTTAATAAATAATAACAGCGAATTGTATCCTGACAGAATTGAGGCTAATGGAAACAATTATTTTATTTATAAAATTAAATTGCCTGATAACGGAATAAATGTTAGAAGTGTCAAATTCGTATTCGATATAGCAAATGATTATATGGTTCAGGTTTCACCTTCAGATACTTTTAATGCTGATAAGTCCCCGATTATTTTAACAGCAGACAGAAATGTTAAAGATTATTCCAATAGAGCGGAAAAAACCGCATACTTTTCTTATTTAACCGGAGAATCTCTTTATGGTATTGATGCAAAGTTTTCTGTATGGGGAGTAAATATTTTTGCTGAGTATGTATTAAATTACAGATATACACAATATCCTAATGTTTCAGGATATAATTATTTGATAACAGGAAATGCATTTTCAATTAAATGGAGTACAAAAATAATAGAGAAACTTGCACTTGGCGGAGATATTTTTTATCTGGATGATAATTATAATTCTTCCTTCTCTGTGGAAGATGATGACGATAATGATTGGAAACCGGATATAGCAGACTGGGACGGCGTAAATTTTATGGCTTATGATGATAAAAATAATAACGGTATCAAAGATTATGATGAAGATTTCTTACTGTTTGATGCTGAAGATAAAGGATTTAGAGATGCTGCGGATAATAATAATAACGGAGTAGAAGATGATGTGGAGAATGATACATTTGCCGATACACCTTATTACTTCGGGGAACATGGATTTTCTTTGTTTGCGGAATATCCGTTTCTTACTACTTTATCAATGGAGATCGGGCTTCTGTATAATAAAAAATATAATGGCTTAACTGCTGAGAAAGTCTATAATAAAATAAAATATTTAAATTATCCTTTTACCTGGTGGAAAGTTTTATTGAGAAATAAATTGGAATATATCTCGGATAATATCCCTAACGATCTTGTTGAAAAAAAAGATGAACTTCTGTTTCAGGATAATCTTGTAGATAAGTTCATCGTTGTGTTTGATTTTTATCTCCTGACTAATATGATTTGTAATAATAAAATACTTTATAAAATTAATATAAATGATTTCCTTAATAACACTGTAACAGATAAAAGAAGAGATTATGAATACAGAAATATATTCAGATTGGGATATAATTATGTCCCTGTATTTGCTGAAAAATTTTTAATAAGACCGTTATATAAAACAGAATATAATTATTCTTTTACTTCACAGTATGAGACCGGTGATATCAAAACAGAAGAAGTTTTAAAAGATTACCTGATACTTGAAATTATATACAGTTTTACAAAAAAGACAAAGATAATGAGCGGTTATCAGAAAGCATATATTAAAAATTATCTTAATACGTGTGAAAACAGCAAGGCAGATTCTCTTATTTTTGAGGTAGCATATAAAGGAAAGTACTGGGACCGTGATCTGGTACTAAAGTTCGGTGTATCATTTTTTAATAAAGACTATATTACTGATGTGCTGAAAGATTATAATTACAGAAAAATTTACCTGCAGAGTTATTTTAATTGGTGATTGGAGAAATATATGAAATTAATAAATGGTATAATTTTATTTTATTTTTTATTTATGGGAAATGTGTATAGTGCTTTTAATCCCGAATTAATGAACAGTGCGTCAAGTGCAGGAATGGGGGGAGCATTTATCGGTATTGCAGATGATTCAAGCGCTGTTGCTGTAAATTCTGCAGGAATAGCACAGATTAAATCGCCTGAAATTTCAGCAGGGTATTCTAAACTGTATGCCGGACTTGATTATTCTTCTATTGGCAGATTTTTTATAAGCGGTTGCTATCCTGTTCTTAAAATTGTTAATCTCGGAATATATATAAACAGACTTTATGTTGATAACTACTCTGAAAATTCAATTATATTTTCTGCTTCCCGGAATTTTTTCGGCTCATTTTGTCTTGGTATGAGTTATAAATTTTATTATTGGAATACAGCTCCAATAAGATTATATAATACAGGAAGTACAGAAGAAATATTAAACGGCGGTGCCTTCTCATTTGATTTGAGTGCATTGTTTAAGTTCGAAAACGATATTATAATAGGTGTTGTGTTAGCCGATATTAATAGACCGGATATATCTTCTGATGTATCTGTTGATATTGAGACTATACCTTTTTCATTGAAAATAGGCGGTAGTTATAAATTAAAAAACTGTCAGGTAGCGGCTGATTTTATTTTGAGAAATTTTGAGTTCTCACCTGATACACCATTGAATAATGAGATTTATAAAAAAATAGGCTGTGAATATTATCTGAAAAATTATAATCTTACGCTTCGAACAGGATTATCTTTTTTTGATATTTTTACAGGTTTTAATTTTAGTTTAGGTGCAGGATATGATTTTAGTGCTTATTATAATGTTAAATTTGATTATGCTTTTATTCTGCCTGTTGGCTCAATTAAAAGTACATTGGGCAGTCATTATATTACGGTAGGTTATAAGTTCTAAAAGGAGTTCTTTTTATGAGAATGGCTTATATCTTTTCAATTTTTTATTTTGTTATCTTTTTACATAATGCAGGAGCAATATTTTTTCTGGAAAATTTTTATAATGAAGATATGATCTCACAAAAGAGTAATGTTATTATATCCTCTTCTGTTAAACTTAATACAACCTTAACCCCTTTATCTGTAAATTCACCTACTAATTATGCATTAAATAAAAGTGCATATTCTCTAAGCACAAATGATTCTTCGTCTTCACCCGAGAAGGTTTTAAATGGTACCAATACAACCGGCGGCTGGGATTCTGCTCACGGTGAAAATGGCGCTTCTGAAAAACAATGGATTGTTATAGATTTGCAGACTGTAAAAACTTTTAATAACATAAAAATATATTGGGAAAATGCTTACGCAAAAAAGTATACTATCCAGATTTCTGACGATTCTGCTGTGTGGACTACTATATATTCGAATAATAATGCAGATGGAGGAGTTGATGATTTGCTTGTTGATATTCATACAGCACGATATATAAGAATAAATTGTTATGAGCGTGTTAATGATTTATGGGGGTATCATATATATGAGGTAGAAGTTTATAAATTGTGGTATAATAATGTAGTAGCATCGTCTACAAATGACATAAATGCTCTGCCTGATACTATATTTGACGGGAATCTCTATTTTGGCTGGGATTCTGCTCATGGTGATGCCGGTGCAGATGAGGATCAGTGGATAATGGTTGATTTTGGTGAATCTAAGAAATTTAATTATATAAAAATATATTGGGAAAATGCGTATGCGCGTTCTTATAAAATTCAGGTGTCAGATGATGCCGTCTCCTGGGAGACAATATTAATGCTGACAGAATGTACCGGCGGTACTGAAGAAATATCTTTCCCGCAGCAGAATAAAAGATATGTCCGTTTCTATTTTTATGAAAGAGTTAATGACGCATGGGGATACCACCCTTATGAAGTTGAATTCTATAATGCTCTTTATAATAAGCAGGGTTATTTTGTCAGTAAATGTATAACCAATATTTATAACCCTGAATGGAAAAAATTATATTATTATGCTTCTATCCCTTCTGATTCAGAAGCAAATGTTTTTTTGATTAATACCGCATCGGTAACACTTTTAAAAAAGAAACTCAGTAACGGTATAAATAATTTTGATATATCTTCTATAAACACAACAAATTTATATGTAGGGTTTTCACTTAAACCTTCAGCGGACGAATTTAATACCCCGGTTGTATATGGATATGCAGTTAATTGGAATTCTGTTTCTAATGATTATAGTATAAATTCTTTACGATTATTCGAACAGATTACAAGTTTAAGTAAAGATAAAACTTATCAGTTAAATGTGATTTCTTTAAAATGGGAGCAGGATAATCTGAGTAATATCTCTAATTTTGAAATATATCGTTCCGGTTCTGCTATTAGCGAAGATTCAATACTTAACGGCATAGGGATGTATAACGGTATTTCGAAATTGGCAGTATTATCAAGTTTAATTAGCAATTACAATGATAATACTCTGGAAGATATAGAAAAAGATAATTATTATGCTTTATGTACAGTTGATAAAAACGGTTTCAGGCATGTATCAAATAATATAAAGATTCTTTCATATCCTGTTGAGGATCCGGAGGGCTGGGTCTGGCTTCGTGCAAACTGGATGTGGCGCGAGGCTGAGGACTGGGACTCAAAAGATACAGGCGGCATGGATTATAAAAGCAATGCTTCTGACGGCGTTTGTCTTGGCGGTTCCTGGTACGGTTGGGCTGAGTACAAAATTAATCTTGAACAGAGTATGAACGATGCTTATGTTTTTATTAGATATGCTGTATGGGGTGCCCATAAAATGTCTGTTTATGTTGATAATATTTTTAAGGGTGAAAAAGAATTTGTGGATACGCGGGACTGGAATAAATTTGCTTTCGATTATATACGATTAGGCAGTCTGTCTGCAGGAAAACATACTTTAAAATTTGATCCTGATAACAGTTTTAATTTTGACGGATTTTATTTGTATGACGGTTACTTTGAGCCGGATAATACGCTTGTCAACGGAAAAATTGTTGCAGCCGCACCATGGAAACAAAGAAAAATCCTTATCTCTAAACTCTCTGCATTGACTTCAAAACAGAAATATGATGTTGCTAATAATCCTATGATTAAAAATACGAATGTTATATCTGCATATAATTATTCTGTAGAAGGAATAGATGATGTTTATTTTGCTAAAAATATACCTGTAAATATATATTTTTCTTTTGAAGATTTACCGACAACTATAGATGCAGACAGGTTGAGTATTTTCTATTGGGATAATCTTCATTGGATTAAACTGGATAGTAGTATTACTGTTGATAACAATAATTATATTATAACAGCATATGTAAATCATTTCTCGGATTTTGCTGTTTTTGAATCTAAAGATTTTGATTCCGACAAAAAAGCCTGGTGGACATATAATCCGTTTTCACCTAATAGCGATGGAATATGTGATAATACTGAACTGCAGTTTTTTTTAGATAATAGTGCGTCTGTGTCTGTTAAGATTTATGATTTAACAGGAAGAATTGTAAGAATCTTATTGGATTGTGAGCAGAGAACAGGCGGGGAAGTTGTATCTGTAAAATGGAACGGCAAGGATGATTATGGTGAAAAATTAGAAGCCGGTATATATTTATATCAGATAGAATTAAAAGGAATTGACAGTAAAATTTTAAACGGTACAATTGTAGTAGTCAGATAGGTGTTTTAGGAGTTGAAAAATGAGTGTAACCATAGATGATATTGCCAGAGAAGCAGGAGTATCTAAAAGAACTGTTTCCCGGGTACTGAATAATTCTCCTTATGTTAATGAGAAA
>CAYQNP010000211.1:0-2912 GCA_964418785.1 uncultured Spirochaetia bacterium
AATTATATTGAAATAATATCTTTTAAAATTACTGCTGTAGGTACAGAACGGTACATTGTTAATTCTGTTGATTTTAGTCTTGATTTTATCGGAAGTGCAAGCGCTGATGATTTTAGTAGCGTGCAGCTTTATATTGATAAAAATAACATAGGTACTTTTGACGGAACTGGTGCCGATGAATATCTTGATTTTAAACCTGCTGCTGCTACTAATCTTCTGTTTTCAGGGATTACAGGTTTAACTGTGAATCCGTATTCTTCAACTAATGTGTTGTTAATTATAAATCATGGAACTTTAACAGCAGGCGAAGGTATTAAAGTTTTTGTTAAGGAATCATCTGTTTCCGGAACTTGTCTATATACAGGCGAGACAGTAACCTCTCTGAGCAATATTTCTGCCTCCGATAAACGCGTGCCTACAAGCCTTATTGTTACTGTAAATAATGCCGGCAATGCTTTTACTGTTAAATCTCTTTCTAAACAACCGCAGACAAACAGGGAATTAATTTCTCTCCATTTAAGCGCTCAGTCTGATGAGGATAAAATTGTCAATAATTTACGACTAAGCTTGAGTTTTACTAATAATGCTTCTGATTCTGATTTTACTAATTTTAGACTCTTTATAGATAATTCCGTATATGGTACTTATGATGCAGGTGATGTTTCTCTTGGCGCTTCTGTTGCTGAATCTTCAGACCGTATTATAGAGTTTACTAATATTTCAGGTTTAACTGTTAAATCCGGTTCTGCTACTAATGTTATTATTCTGTTTGGATATCCTGCATTAGCAGGTGGTAAAGGCATTAAGGCTGTAGTAAAAACTAATTTTATAGAATGTTTTGGTAAAGATACAGGTTATACTAATACATCTGTTGGAAGCGGTGAAAATATATGGAAAAAAGCTCCGGCACAACTCTATGTTTTTAATAATAATGTAAATGATGCTGCAGGCAGAGTGCTCTCATCATCTGCTGAATTTAATAATGAAATTATATCTGTCAGATTAAGTGCTTCTGCCGGTGAGCGTATTATTATTAATTCAGTAACTTTCAGTAATTCCTTCATTAAAGGTGCTTCTGCCGGTGATTTTAATAATGCATACCTCTTTATCGATAATCCTGCAATAGGCTTATATGCAGATCCGCCGGATATTCAACTCGCTTCTTCTGCTTCTGCTAAAACCCAACAATCTTTTACTGCAATTTCCGGCTTAACTGTACCTGAAAATAGTTCAACAAATATATTGCTGATTTTAAGCCATTCTGCCCTCCTTTCCGGTGAAGGTATAATCTCTTATGTCGCATCAAATATGGTTTCCGGTATCGGAGAATATACCGGAGATACTATTCAGAATATTACTGTTGCTTCCGGTACTTCTAAAATTGTACCGGGGGAAATGAATCTCTCTTTATATTCAAATGGTGATTCGATTAATACTTCCTTGACTAAATCCTCAGAATATTCTCACGAATTAATCTGTGTTAAATTGTCTGCTAATAAAGCGGAAAACCTTATTATCAACAGCTTCGGCTTTTCTCTTGTATATTCAGGAAATACTGTTGATTCTGATTTTACAAATGCAAGACTGTTTATTGATGTCGGTACCACAGGTACTTATGATAACAGTGCTGACCTGTTCTTGTCATATACGAATAATGTTGTCGACAGTAAAATAATTTTTAATAATATTTCAGGACTAACTGTTGCTTCCAATAATATTAAGTATGTATTATTAACTGTGGACCATAAACAGATGAATTCCGGTGATACGGTTTTTGCTTATGTCTTGACAAATAAAATTTATTATTATGGACAAATTAGTAACTTTACAAATAATCCTTCAGGAACTGCAGCCGGTGTTGTCAAAAAAGTTCCGGGCTCTATTTATATAACTTCAATTTCTAATGGAGATGTTGCTGATACTCTTCTGTCTTCTGCTCCGGAATTGAAAAGAGAATTGCTTTCTGTTAAAATTTCTGCTTATGGTGAAAATATTACTTTAAACAGTTTTAATGTGAGTTTGCTTTATGGTTCCGGCGCTTCTGATTCTGATATTACCAATGTGAAATTATTTATTGATAACGGAATTTACGGTACTTATGAAAGCGGCACGGATGTATCCTTGCTTGATACCATTGTTGAACCTTCTAATAGTTATTTGCATTTTACCAATATTTCCGGTTTAACTGTTAATGATTCTTCTGTTAAATATGTTCTCGTAATATTTGATCATAAAAATATGAGTATAAATTCATATGTTAAACCTATTATTAAGTCTTCTGATGTCTCGGGTGCCGGAATGTATACACTGGATTATATATCAAATACTACTACTGAAACTGGTGTAATTAAACAGGTCGGTGGTGAAGGTGAACTCTTTATTAGTATTAATTCAAACGGAGACTCTGTATCTGAAAAATATTTAACAAAAACATCAGAACCGCCAAAGGAAGTAATTGCTTTTAGAGTAAGCGCAGATAACTTTGAAAAAAGAATTATAACTAAAGTCTTATTGTCTCTAAAATATAACGGCTCTGCTGCAGATTCTGATTTTACAAATGCTCGTTTATATTATGATATTGCTTCTGTTGGTACTTATGATTCTGAAACACCGACTCAATTGATTGGTTCTGTCGCTTCACCCACAGGTAACGGATGGCTCGTCTTTAATAATATTACAGGCTTGACAATCAATAGTAATAATGCCACAAATTTTATTGTTGTTATAAGTCATAAAACATTACTTCCGGAAGACGGATTTACAGCTGTACTTTCAAATTCCGTGATAAGTTATGGTGAATTTAGTGCTGTAACTAATGTTGCTCACGGTTCAGGAATTGGAGTGTTGAAAAAAGTGCCTTCTGATTTAACTGTTTCTGTACTTACTCAAGGAAATACTTCTGATAAATTTTT
>CAYQNP010000212.1:0-4811 GCA_964418785.1 uncultured Spirochaetia bacterium
CCCATAAAATCACTCTTCCTAATAGGAAGCATTAAACTTATCTTATCGGCAACAGTAACATACGGATAAGAATTAGCACCATGAATTCCTCTAATTTTCAGATTACCGTATTCTGCATCAAGGAAAAAGCTTTTATACCACCACTTATGTAATGTATATGGCGTGAAGTATAATTCTTTATAATTCCACAAACCGGCGGCAGTCTTAATTTTATAAATATCATAACTAAATTTTAATTTTTCAATAAAAAGATGAGGCGGATGTAAAATAGAAGCACGATTATAATCTTCATTGAACATACTGTCAGGTTCGCCCAATTTTAATAAATCGGGATTTTCCATTCTCAAACCTATCTCTGAATAAATCAGAGTGCCATAAACATATTTAAAAACAGGATTAAGATACGCATGAATCTTCTCTAATTCAGAGGGATTTAACCCGCCAATAGGGTTACGGATTGGTCCTTCTGTATCTTCCTGATGATAATAAATTCCGCCTTCACCTAAAACTTCCAGCCCATTTCCATAGACATTTATATTATAGATTAGAAAAAGTACAAGCGTAAATATACTATATTTAACAAAATTCATAACTACTCCTAATTAATTATTTTTTTGATAATATCTATCTAATTTTTTTATTAAGTCCCATGCAGACTTATATTTTTTTTGAGATAAAGTTTTTATCACTTTATTCTTTACAGTTTTGTAAAAATCTGTATAATTTTTATCTTTTTGCCCGATATTTTTTATAGAATATTTTCTAAGGAAATACCTTATTACTCCTTCAGGATCATTATTTAAACGCAGATGAATAATCAATTCTTCAGGTCTGACAAATTTTATATGTTTGTTATTCTTTAGCCCGTTATATATTTCAAAGGCTGCTTTTAAAGGTTCCTTCCATGACCAGTTATTAACACTTATTGCAGTAAACATATTTCTCTCAGGCGGATAACCGAGTTTTAATATTTTTTGAATACAGGTTCGTGGTGTTTCAAAGTCCGGCCGAGTTGAATCTTTCCATACAATATATCTTGATGAAATTAAAGGAACATAATGTCCATATTTATCCTGTCCCCATCTAATTTTTCCATGACCAGCATCATATGGATCGTACTTTATCCAGAACAACCCCAATAAATTATCAATATTTTTAGTATATACATCAAGATAATCTATATCATCCACATCATAATTATAATCCATTAATTGAAGCATCTCTAATCTATTTATTTTAAAAACTTTATTTAAATGTTTTACGCTCTTCGACAAAGTATTAAATGGAGAAGAATCAACCATTTTACCATACATATCAGGATAAAAATATCCGTTTCCGGATAAAGCCGCAACAAATCCTTCATCAGGGGATTTTGTACTGTTTATATAAGATTCAATTTGAGGGGACAATTCGGAAAACAGGGAAGATACAGTCCAGCCCAGAGGAAATTTTCCTCTATAAGGAGATGCCCAAAATTGATTTCCAACAAAACTGTTGCCCTGGAACCAGCTAATATTATCACCATCAGTCATTAAAAAAGTTATATAATGTGTATATTTATCATTATACTCTATATTTGTAATACTGAAATACTTATATCTAATCTGTTTAATCGGCAATTCAACAGAAGAAAAAAACGACATATTAAGGGACCAATCACTCGGCAGTCTCATAACACCGTATAAAGAAGCATTACCAACATGAGAATATTCTTCTCCCGGACCCCAGCCGAGAATATAATTATCAGGTCCCAACCATTTTAAGACTTTTTGTCTTAGCCTGCCATTATCCCAAAAACAGAATCCTTTCACTGCTATCATATAATCACGCAAGAAATATACACTATTATGTTGACTTCGCTTATATACCCTATCAGCAGCTACTTTATTAAATCTATCTTTATATTTCTCAAAGCACCAGTTCTCGCTTTTATCCCTTACATCCATAAGTAACTTTAATCCCAATTTTTTGACTTTACTCTCCAGACTTTCATCTATAACCAGACCATTTAATATTCCGCTTAGAGAAGTTGCTACATTTATGCTTTTAGTATTTAGTTTACATAAAATATATCCTTTTAAGTTTATTCTATTTTTAAAATCGGAAAGTAACTTCCATGGCGAATTTACATTCTCGAAGGAATATCCATATTTTTCCAATTCCTTTTTCCATATAGAAACCGCTGTACCTTTCTTCCCGTTATCCGGATCGATAATTATAGACGGCTTACTGTTTAAAGCAACCAACCCTATTAAAGATTGAGTCATTAGAAATTCCGCATCATTTAAACTTTTCTTGTTTATAACTTTAACAAGTTTTGCTGAAGGTGTCAACTTCGGAAAATATATACCTCTTTTCATATCATATCCTTTTAGACTGTAACTAAATATCAGATTTAGAGACACATAAAAAATAATACTATAATTTGTTTTTTTTATATTCATCAACTTCTCCTTTTTATTCCTTTAATTTCAACAATGATACAATTTTAGAATAACTGCCCGTTTTTTTACCATACACATATATAATGTAATTACCGCTCCCAACAATATTTCCAGAAGAATCTTTACCATCCCATTCTAATGTATATACCCCGGCTTCTTTACTTTCTTCAGATAATAAAGTTTTTATATGCTGCCCACTTATATCATATACTTCCACTCTGATATTATCATCATTTTTTATATTAAAAGTTATGTTTAAATTTCCATTTAAAGGGTTAAACGGATTCGGATATAAATTATACATTTTACTATTATCTGCAATTTGTTTACTTCCAAGAAAATAAATACCACATCTCTCCATATTATATCTTATTAACTTATTAACTTTATCATTATAAGAATTAACAGGGGAACTTCCCTTGCTAAACTCATCATAAAACCATAAAATCTCATTATTATAATTGGATATGCCGTCATAATTAACCATTAATTCCGGCATAATCTCCAGGGCGGATGGCAATATATTTTTGTTTATTCTATTGTCATTGATATCGTACATACTAATTTTATATCCTATATTATTTAAAATAGTACTTTGAATATCACTATTCGCAAGATTTATATTAGATTCAACTTCAAAATTCACTCTAATATATCCGCTGTAAGCACCTGCGGCAATATTAACAGTATAATTAATATCCTGCCAATCAAAAACAGTTCCACCTATCTCACCATCAATATCAACATACACCGACATATAATTAGTGCCCAAATCTTTATTTGCACACAATACAGTAACTTTACCTGCATATTTATTTTCCCGATAAAGAAGCGATGCTTCTCCATTTGTTGCTTTTGCATACTGTGTCATTATAGATATATTACCTATATACACTCGAAAGAAAACAGTATTTGTAGCATTAACATCAATATTGCCAAATTGATCTGTTAATAAAGCACGAACAACTATTGAACTTCCATTATTTAAAACAAGGTTTGATCTGTCAGATACAAGCGTTATTTTATTAGCTTCCCCGCTTTCACAGTTTAAAGTTACTGTTCCGGATTCAAGTCCAGAGCAATTGGCCATTACTACATCATCACCTTTCACATTCCCGGGAACAAAATTAAAAGTTGCAACCCCATTGGTTATAATAAGTGTTTTGCCGGCTGAAAAACTCCCATAACCGCTATTAGTTAAAGTTACAGTATAAGCACCTGTGTTTACAATATTTCCGTAAGTATCAACTATCTTTACTGTAAATATTATATTACTGACAGATGAACCAACACTATAATTTGTTATATTTGAAGTTAATAATACCTTTTTAGCAGCACCGTGAATTATATATATTTTATCACTATCGTCAAGATATTTTGAGCTCGGATTATATGCATAAATAATTACATTTGTTGATACATTAGACGAAGCATGAAAATATATAGTTGCAATTCCATTAACAGGGGTAACAACTTTACTTCCAACAAAATATCCGTATTTATTATTAGTATTATTAAAATTAGTAAAATATACAGGATATGTAGCATATGTTGCAATATTGTTATACTTATCATATATAGTTGCCCTAACTTCAGCCTGAGAAGTATTATTTGCAAGTATGGTATCTGGAGATATACTTAAAACTATTCGTAATTGATTAGAACTATCGGACAATGTATTTAAAAAACCACTATCAATATAATAAGAAGCAGATTTATTCGTTCCAACACAAAACTCACTACTACTGAATAAATTAGTAGTATTTACAGAACTATTTGTAGCACCTCTGCCAAAATATGAAAACACATCGGAGGTAATATAATAAGATGTACTACTTAATTCAGCAGCAGTTATATCTCCTATACTAATACATAATATCACTAATAAATATATTAAACTTTTAAACATATTATATTACCTCTATATTTAAAATATTACCACTTTATCGCAAGAACTGTCAATCTTCTCCCTCGAATATAAGCTGTCCCCAAACTATCGTTTGATTGCAAATATACAGTGACAGAATGAGAAGTGCTGCCGTCAGAATTTATAGTTGCAACTCTATTCTGAGCAATTATATCATAACTATCGACATTATATCTCTCATATCGTAAGGGAGATGTTTCTGAGTCTACGGCTATTCTTATGTACATAGAATAACCACTACTTGGATGTCCTTCTCCCGTAAAATTTATTAATAACAAATAATTACCTTCCGGTAAAGTAAATGTTACACTAGCAATAGATGTCCCGGGATCTGTAGTAACAGTCGTGCTCGTCTCTACTGATGCTTCATATTGAGTAGCAAAAGTTACAATACCTCTTGCAATATTAAAAGGTGCAACTGAATTTGTTTCTATATCATT
>CAYQNP010000213.1:0-17192 GCA_964418785.1 uncultured Spirochaetia bacterium
TTCAGGCTCGGCGCATAGAGTATATACTGTTTTGCACCGTCCCTCTTATCTTGTTATTATTAAAATTTTTCTTGACAGTATAATTTTCAATGGTATGTTTGTGTATACCACAGATATGTGGGTGTATAAAAATTTTGCGAGGTGCAGTTATGAACAGTAAGAATACAGTTGTTTTTAATAAGTCAAGGTTTACTTTTTATAGCGAGTATTCCTTTAAATTTGAATATTCGCCTGACAGGGTTTTTATTAATAAAGAACTTTTTGTAACTGATATAAACGAAATAAGCAATGTAAAAATTCAGACAAAAGAGGCGGGAAATAAGATAGAAATATTTACAGAATATCTCCACATTATTTATAAAGATAAAGGAAGATTCAGCAGGAAAAATTTAATAGTAAAAGAGAGAAATAATAAGAGTTTCAAATGGTATTATGGAAAGAAAGACAAAAAGAATTTAGGCGGGACTTCATTGGACTTATATAAATTTCCTGAGTACAGAGGCAAGAAGTTAACAGAAGGAGTTATAAGTCGTTCAGGCTGGTATGTATATGAAGACGACACAAAAACATACTGGAATAGAAAGAAAGACTGGGTTGAAAAAATCGAAAAAGACGGATATATCACATTATTCTTTATAGGATATGGAAATAATTATAATATTGCATTAGAAGAATTTTCTAAAATTTTCGGTCGAGCCCCGATGGTACCGCAATGGGCTTTCGGATTCTGGTATTCCAGATATTACAATTATCATCAGGATGAATATGTTAAATTAGTGAAAGAGTATAGAAAAAGGGGAATTCCTATAGATGTTATGGTCGTAGATACAGATTGGCGTCAGGAAGTATGGAACGGGTATGATTGGGCAAAAAAATATTTCCCTGCTCCTGATAAGTTTATAAAGAGTATGAAAAAACAGGGGGTAAAGATAACTTTAAATGACCATCCCGGTTATGATTTTTCTGAAGTTGTTAAAGAAAGTGATTCTCATTTTAAAAGAATAAAAAGCAAACTCAAGTTAAAAGATAAAGAATGGCGTTGTAACTGGATGAATAAGAAAGAGGTAAAGGTCTTTGTTGATGAATTATTAAAGAAAAAATTAAAAGCAGGAATAGATTTCTGGTGGGTTGACGGCTGGGGAGCAGACGGAATATTGTCAGACCCTGATGCTAAAAAAGGTATTGTTGACGGTATGGTTTCTAAAATAGAAACACATATAGGGCTGAATCCGCAGATGTGGCTTAATCTGTTTTATTATAAATCAGTTGAAGAAGTTCATAAAAAAAGAGGATTTATATTGTCAAGATGGGGCGGTATCGGTTCGCACAGATATCCTGCCTGGTTTTCCGGGGATACTTATTCTAATTTTAATACTTTGAAATATCAGGTTTATTTTACTTATACTGCGGGTAATGTTTTAACAAATTATTGGTCTCATGATATAGGTGGTTTTCTGGGTAAAAAAATATCAAAAGAGCTTTTTATCCGGTGGTTTCAATTTGGTGCTCTCTCTCCTATATTCAGAACTCATAGTGACCATGGAGTCAGAGAACCATGGAATTTTGATTCGGAAACTGTTGAAATATTTAAAAAATATACTCTGTTAAGATATAAACTGTTTCCGTATTTTTATAGATTATCTTTTGAGTCTTATAAAAACAGTATGCCTCTTATAAGAGGGATGTACCATTTATCCCCGGAAAATAAAAACTCTTATAAATTCAAATATCAGTATATGCTTGGTGATTCTATTCTCGTTGCTCCGGTAGTTAAATCAATGAAAAGAAAAAAATTGAGTAAGAAAAAAATATTCTTTCCTGAAGGTGAATGGATTGCAGTTGAAAAACAGTTTGTTGTGCAAGGTGAAAATGTAATAACAGAAAATATCTCTTTATCCGAGATTCCTTTCTTTGTAAAAAAAGGTTCTATTATCCCAATTGTTCCGGAGAGTATATCAAATATAGATGAATGGAAGAAAAATAATGTACAATTCGATGTTTTTATGGATAAAAAAAGTTTTTCTTATGTGTACTATGAGGATGACGGTGTATCTGATGATTATAAAAAAGGCAGGTTTGCAGAGATACCTGTTGAGGTAAATTGGGAAAATAATAAATGGATTATAACTCTTGGTAAATTAAACGGCTCGTATAAAAATATGAGAAAAGTTAAAAATATTACTATGATTCTTCATTTTGCGGATAATATAAAAATTACAGGCGTAAAATCAAACAATAAAAAATTAGCATTTAAACCGGAGACTAAAATATTCGGGTTGTTTAAATCTTTTTTTAACTCATATAAAATAAAATTTACTTATAACGGTAATGTTAAAAAGATTGAAATAATCAGTTAAACAGGGATGGGGACGGAGGATGATTCTGTGTACTTGCACCTGCTGATAATTGTTAACTGAAATTTAGTATCAATTCTAATTTTATGAAGCCGAATATATATTAACTGCAAGGCTAATATTATTTTTGTGAAAATTTTCTGACTTTTCGATAAAAAAAATTTAAAAAAAACTTGACATTTGAATTTTAAGTGGTATAATAAAGTATACCAATCAGGACGGCAAGTTGATGAGATTGTTGATGAGATTTAAGAGCATTTTTTATTTAATATTTTTTTTATTGCTCACCCCGGTTTACGGCTATAAATGGATACAGACGAATTGGAGCGGAGGAACCAACAGTTCAGTTACTTATGTATACACAAATAATAATCATAATGAATTTTATTCAATTGTACCGGTTAATTATACATCCTTTCCGGTGCAGTATTTTTATACTAATAACGGGTTAGAGATAAGATGCAGGATGACAAACAGTATGTCGTTATATTTACATTTTGATGAACCCGGTAATGAATTAAAAGCGTGGGACAGATATGGAAATCAGATAAATGAAGATCAGACTTTTTTCGGAATATATTCTGCCGGGAGTGTAAAGCCTTACCTGTCAACTACGGAATACCACAATGGCGGCGGTGCTATGTATGTTGATGACGGAAGTAAATCCTGTCTTGCATTAACTACAAACAGTGCAACAGGAACAAAGGATATATTATTAAATGCTGTTAATCCCACGAATGGTACAATTGAGGTATGGATAAAACCTGTTACCAATTTTACAGGAAAGATGTCGGGACATTTGACACGATATATGTTTTCGTTTTGGGATCCTGCCTCAGGCGGTTTAAGAACCGGTTTCTGGATAAAGGGGGTTACGAACACAGGCGTTGACCCTGATTTTTATCATAGTGTCAGACATAATTGGAATGGTGCTGTAAATAGTACAACTTCCTATAATTCTGTAGAGTGGTTTCATATTGCTCTTGTTTATAGAGGCGACGGTACTGCTGATTTATATATAAATGGTGTTAAATTAGCAAATTCCTGGAGCGGCGGCAGTACTACAGATTTTCATTTTGAAGATTTAATAATCGGCAATCAGGCTCAGAGTTATGGCTGGCTGCCGTCGGCAAATGCCGGTTTTTGTTACTTTGATGAGTTTATGTGGTTTAATTATGCTAAATCGTCCAATGAACTGTTTACAACTGCCTTTAAATCTTATGCATTATCATCGCCGATAGATATGGGCGGTACATCTGTTGTTTACAGTAATATATACTGGACAGACGATATAGGTTCTACGCATGGAGGCGGTAATCCGGTTAAATTTCAGATACGAACAGCACCTGATAATAGCGGTGCACCTGACTGGGCATCAGGTACGAAATTTTTAGGCCCGGACGGAACAACAAATACTTATTATACAAATTCAGGTCAGGCAATAAGCTCAGTAAATAATAATAAGCAGTGGCTTCAATATAAAATATGGTTTGAATCTTCTGCTCCATATTTTTCCAGAGCCTTAAAAAGCGTTTCAATAACTTTTGAGCCTCCTGATATTACACCTCCTGATTCTACTCTTATAACAAATATTATCTCATTAAATTCAAAATTAATTATTCAATGGCAGGCTGTAACAAATTCCGACCTTGCAGGTTATTATTTATATAAAGGAACAAATAGCGGAAGTTATTATATAACTAATAAACTCGGTATAATAACATGTTTTACAGATACAGGATTAAATAATTATCAAACAAATTATTATAGAATATGCTCTTTTGATACATCTTCCAATAAGAGCAGTCTATCTTCTGAAGCGAAATCAGCACCGCACCCGGATACTTCTGCTCCGGATACACCGTCCGGTTTTAATGCCATCGGCGGTAGCGGTCAGATATTCCTTAATTGGAATTCATCTTTATCGAATGATGTAATAGGTTATATAATATATAAAGGAACAAATACAGGTGTATATTTTTCTACAAATTATTTGAGCAATGTTACCAATTATCTTGATTCACCTGTTAGTAATGAAAAAGCCTATTTCTACAGAATAGCAGCTTATGATGAAGAAACCAATATAAGTCCTTTATCTGCTGAGACAGTTGCAACTGCACATCTTGATCCGTACCCGCCGGATGCACCGTCTAATCTTGTTGCTGTCGCAGGTGTGTCTAATGTGGCTCTTCACTGGACTTTATCTCAGTCAAACGATGTTATAGGTTATTCTGTTGCAAAAGGTACTAATTCTGGAGTATATTTTATAACAAACTTTCTTTCTGTATCGAGTTTGTCTACTATGGCTAATACTGCATATTACACTGACAGAAATGTTATAATAGATAAAACATATTATTATAGAGTAATGGCAAAAGATGATGGAGGCAATTTAAGCTTGCCGTCGAATGAGACAAATGCAACTCCTTTTCTTGATAATACTCCTCCGGATGTGCCTTTAAATCTTTATGCAGAATCATATAATAAAAAAGTTTTTCTTGTATGGTCTGCTTCTTTATCTAATGATACTGCGGGATATAGAATTTATAAAGGTATTTCTGCCGGTAATTATTCATCCTCTATTGATGTCGGAAATATCACACGGTATACTGACAGAAATGTTAATATCGGTTCTACATATTATTATGTCGTTACTTCTTATGATAAATATTATAATGAGTCTGTAAAAACAAATGAGATTAATATTGTTGCTTCATCAATTGTTAGAAAAGACAGAAACAATTTACTGGATTTTACTCCCGGTATAGTTGTTTTTATTCAAAGTAACTCATTGTTCACAAATGGATACATAGATATCTATCAGGATTCTTCTTATAATAATAAATCGTTGATGTATAATGTAGAAGGGAAGTATAAAATATTAAACGGGTATAATTACTATATTCAGACAGTTAACAGTTCTTCGAATTTCAGGATTAAAGGCGGAGAAACAGCTGTTTTAAAACTGTATTACAACGATGATAATCTTGATAATATTGTATATGTTGATAATGAAAGATTTTATGAAAGTAGTCTAAAAGTTTATAAATATAGTGAAAGTGCAAAATTGTGGCTTTTAATCTCGTCTGCGACTATAGATAAAAATAAAAATATAGTATATGCATATATAGATGATGTGGATGCCTGCTATACACTTGCAGGAGAAAAAGTATTTATTGATAAACTTAACAATAATGTAATACTGGGTGGCGGTCCGAATCCGTTTAAACTTACTGAAAACAGCGGCTTCAAAATATATTTCTCGTATGAAAAATCTGCTGATGTTAATATTAGTGTTGATATTTTTAATGTGAAAGGTGAATTGATAAAATCTATAAAATCTTCTGAGTTTCAGAATGATGTTGAAAAAGATTATTATAATGTTTTATGGGACGGCAAAGATATTTTTAGTAATCTTGCAGATACAGGTATATATTTTTACATTCTAAAAGTTAATGGAAAATATCTTGAAAATACAAGAAGAAAGTTTTTGGTGATTAAATAAATGAAAAAGTATTTGTTTTTAATATTTATGTTATTAAATATTTCAACACTTTTTGCAACTCGTCTGTTTTTAGAACAGTATATAGAAGCAAAGAATCTGGGGCTTGGAGGAACAGCAATATTTTCTGCAGACGGTATTGAAAGTATTTTCTGTAATCCTGCTGTTGTTAATCTTGTTGAACACTCACAGATTATTTTAAGTTATGCTTTTATGAATGCTGATATTACATATTTTTTAGGGGGTATAAAATTTAATAAACTTAAAATATCAGGTAATACTCCTGCATTCTATATCAGAGGAATGTATTCTGATAAATTCGGATATGTAACTTCCGGATATACTTCTGAAAAATATTTTTCTGTTTATGAGTATCAGGCAGGGGTTAATTATTCAATTGTAAAATTAAAAAAAGTGCTTTTCGGGGTGAATTTGAATTTTGGAAGAGAGAATTATTATGCTTATGAAAATAATTATTTTTCCATTGATAGCGGAGTTATTGTCTCTGTGTCCAAAGATTTTCAGCTGGCATGGGTAGGGAAAAATATAGAGATGTATTCAGAGAACAGTAGTTTAACAGCTGTTCATAATGCGGGCATCAGTTATAGTTTTAATATGAAAAATAATAATTTTAAAATATATCCGGTTTTGAAAATTACAAGGTTATACATTGAAAAAGTTTTGGGTGCTGAATATGATTATAAAGATTTGTTGCAGTTATACTGTTCTGTAAGTTTTAATCCGTATTCTGTTTCAAATTTTACTGATTACATATCCGGAGGATTAAGTCTCAAATATAAAATAATTAAAATTAATTATGCAGTAAAACCGTCAGAAGCACTTGGGAGTATGCACAGTTTTACACTTATATATACTTTTTAGGAGGATTTTGGTTTGAATAGAAAAGGAGCAGTTATACTTTTATTTTTCATATTAAGTTTCGGGATTTATTTGTATGGCGAGCAATGGGAACAGACGAGCTGGTCGGGCGGAGTATCTGCCGGCTCTGTTGTGTCTGTAAACAGTAATTGTACTGTTTTTAATAAATATACAAACATTATTCCCGGCAATATTAATGTGCAGCCTGATACTTCTTCTGGAGGAATTATTCTGCAGACTTCATCAATAACAGATAAACTTGCGTTTTATGAACATTTTGATGATACTTCTAAGCCATATAGAGGATATGCTTATGACGGAACATATTGGGACGGAACAGGTTATTATTCTTCTCAAATATATTCTGAAGTAAATCGATATGGCGGTTATTCTCTGGATGTTCAGAATTCAAGAGAATGTGTTCTTAGTTTTTATGATATCTCATTAACGAATTATATTTCACCTGAAGCAGGTACAATAGAGTTGTGGGTAAAACCGAGAACGCCTTTTGCAAATGAATCCGGAGAACAGAAATTTTGCAGATTAAAATTTTCCGGCGATAGAAGAATTCAGATTGGAGTTACAAACGGTTTTTTATCTTACGGTGGATATATTGATTATAGCCAATGGCACAGTGCAAACTATGATGCTTCATCTATGACAAATTCAGAGTGGGTGCATCTTGCTGTTGTATGGGACAGAACCACAGGGACCAATTATTTTTATGTAAACGGGAAATTAGCTGCTGCATCTAAACCATCCGGAGACGAAGCTGTTGACAGAGCTGATTTATCAATAGGCGGAGAAGGCGGGTATTCTTCTTCTTATCTTTTTAACGGTTATATAGATGAATTTATGATTTTTAATTATGCTAAAACTTCAAATGAGATATTGGCTGAAGGCTCTGTGAGTTATATTGATTCTGCTATAATAAAGTTAGTAGGCGGAGCAAAGTACAACAATATTTCGTGGAGCAACTCTGAGGGAACGAGAATCGGCGGTGCTGCGCCTGTTCGGTTTAAATTCAGAACAACTGTAGATGACGGCAGCGGAAATCCTGCTACTGCCAGATGGACTGCCTGGCTGGGCCCGGACGGTACTACAAATACTTATTATACTAATTCCGGACAGGCTATTTCTACTAATCATTACGGAGATATGTATTTCCAATACAGAGCTTTTTTTAATTCTTCTGCTCCGTATTTTTCTAAAAAACTTAATTCTGTAACTATTGATTATACACTTTTATCCGCTGTTACTTCTGCAACAGCGGAAATTATCCCTACTTTTATCGAAATCGGAAGTGTTACTTCTAAAACATTATCATATTATATTAAACCTGAAATTACAGGAGGAAGAACCGGAATAAATTTAATAAATATTGTTATCCCTTCAGCAGTACAGTTTAAAGGCATTGTAAATGTTTCTTTGCAGAATTCACCCTATACTTCTGACCCGGGAACTTATTCTCCTCTTTCATATCCTTCTGAATATTCAAATTATATAAACAGTACAAATCTTTATATTACACTTAAATCAAATATGGTTGATGCCGGCAGACGAATTAAAATAGATTTTATTATAACCAATATACCGTCATCTAAAAGCACGATTTATTTCCGCTCTTATGTTGACGATACAATAACTATTACACCTGCAGATACTGTTCACTCCGGAAACAGTGCTGCTACAGGAGATATGGCTGATGCTAATAGCTTCGGACTTTTTATTAATTCTTACAGAAATCCTGCAACTGTATGTTATGGAGAAATTACTCCTAATTTCGGTTATATTTATAAAGCATCTCCGAAAAAGTTCTATTATTATATTAAACCGATTTTCGGGCCGGGAGATTCGGGTTTTAATTATATTAAGGTTATTTTACCTGATTCTTTTACTATCCCATCTTCTGTAAATGTGTTGAGGAATAACAGCTCTACTCTGTTTACAAATAAATCTGACGGAAGAAATATTATAGTTGCGCTGCCATCAAAAGTTTCTCCTCAAAATAATGATTTAATAACGCTGGAATTTACAACAATGCCTACTAAAAACGGTAAATATAATATAACAGGTATTATTAATGATACTGATTATCTTTCTTATCCTTCGATATCTATTACTTCAGGTGATGCAACAGCCGATGCGTCAAATGATGATTATTCGGTCGTGGGTTCTTACAATTATATCCCCGGAGATGTGTCGCAGCAGGAAGATGAAATGTATGTTGTTTATGATAAAGATGTTTCTACAAGACTTATTATTGAAAAAGGCACTTTTAATAATGATGTCTTAATTTCTATTGATAAAGTAATTTCTGATATTACTAATATGACTTTTAATATAACTGCAAAAGATAATAACGGAAATTATGTTCATACTTTTAATAAAAATATTAATTTACAAATACACTTTGATGATTCCGATAATGACGGTTATATTGATAATATTTATAATGAACGAATCTCTGTAAGTGAAGCAGATAAAAGATTAGGGATGTACTATTTTGACGGAGTTAAATGGCTGTTAATAGGAAAAAATGTTGATACTTCGTCCTGTCTGGTTAAAGCAGAAATATCTCACTTCTCTTTATACTCTGTAAGAGTTTATAATTTTGCAGCAAGTGAGAATGTATTCAAAACAGGAGAAGTTTTATATACTAATCCTATTACTCCGAACAATGACGGAATAAATGATTTTTCTACTTTTACAATTAATAATGTAGAAAATCCTGAATTAAAAATATATGATATTAACGGTAATTTTATTATTGATTTAACAGAAGATATTATAAATAACGGAGAAGTAAGTACAGTTATCTGGAATGGAACATATGATAATGGTGATATTGTTCCTGCCGGAATATATGTATATTTCTTAACCGGCAATGATTTTTCATCAAAAGGTACTATTTTAGTTGTCAGATAAGAGGTAATATTTATGATAAAAAAAGTCAGTATATTTTTTCTTTTTATTTTTTCAAATTTTTTTGCTTACGGCATAAGTACTATTGATGTTAGTTTAACTAACATAACTTATATGCAGGATTTTGATGAAGGAGTGAATGTTGAGTATTTTTCCAATAATAAGATAGGATTATCTTATGACTATAGTGATGACCTGGCATTAAGCGGTATAGGAACTACTATAGTAGATTTAGGTCCTTATCCTCAGGGAAATGTTTATTCTTCAGACGATTATAAGGTTGAACGATTAATTGACGGAATAATTGCTTCTTCGAGTTATGATAAAGCCGGATATGTTGTAAGTTATAAAGATGTTGAATTTGATCCTGCAGATACAAGTGATAATGAACTTCTTGACGGAGTTGGGTATTATAACAATACAGGATATGATTTAAAATCTCCTCAAAGTTTTATAGTAAATCTGCCTGAGAGAAAGAAAATAAAAGTTATTCGGATAATTTGTGATGATACAGGGCAAGACAGAAAAGAGATACAGACAAGGATGAAGATTTACGGGCGAATAGATGATTCTTCACCATGGGATGAAGTTTTTTATCAGCCTATGGAAAGTTCGTTTAATGCATTTGATTCTTCAAGCAATTTTATTTATACTGCAGGCTTTCATAACGGTTCTACTGCAACTAAAAATCATGTATATTATTCAATCACTTTTAACCAGCCGGTTAATTATAAATCATTTAAGTTTGATCTTCTTGCTATGAATCAGACCTATTGGGGATTTAGATATAGAGAACTCCAGATGTACGAGCCGACCGATAAATATTTCTCGTACGGCAAATTTTTTGTTAGCGGTATTACCAAGCAGAGTAATGAAACATGGATAGGAATCTCTGTTCCGAATAATATTACAGTTGATAATACATTGAGTGACGGCAAGAGCATTGTATATTCAGTATCATTTGATAATGGTATAACATATATTGAAACTCCCCAGCCGGTTAATAATTTTATTTATCTTGATAGTATAAAAAAATATTTTGCGAGTGATGATTTAAAAATAATGGTTTCTTTGCGCACCGGAGATCCGTTGAAAACACCGCTGGCCGGTGATTTTGTAATGGTGAAAGATGTAGATACTACTCCGCCAGATAAAATAACTGATTTGAAAATAACAAGTGATGAAGAAAATATAAATAAAATAATATTCAGCTGGCATGGTGTTCTTGATGATTCCGGTGTAAAAATATATAAAATTTATATGTCTCCTAATGTATATGATGTTCCTGATGCAGAAAATTATGTTACTAATTATATAGGCTATGTAGCAAGTGTTCGGAAAAATGAGAGAATTTTATACGGAGCCAGCGTGGAATTGCCTGTATCCGGTTCGTATGCGTATTATAAAGTCCGGGCATACGATGGTGCGGGAAATTATTCCGAATCAGAGCCTGTAATAAATGATTATGTAATAGGATTAAATGGAGGTACTCTTGGAAGTGAGAGTAATGTTTTTGTTAAAATCCCTCCGGGCGCACTCAGTTCTAAACAGGCTGTTATTATAAAAAGAATATTATTAAATAATTCACAGCTGGCATCCCCTGTAAATAATAAATATATTAAAAACGGAACTTCTTATGTTGTTGCTTATGAATTAACTGTAAAAGATTATAAAAATTTTATTTTCAGGAAACCGATTGAAGTCCAATTGGCATATCCTGATCTGGGAAGTTATTCTGCTGAATCGGATCTCGCCCTGTTTTACTGGGATGGTATGGCCTGGGTGAAAATACCTTCTATAACGGACACAAAAAATAATTTAATAAGAGCAACTGTTAATCATTTCTCAACTTATGCTGTTTTTCATTCCAATGAAGCAGAAAATAGTGTTGCAATAAAATGGAAATATAATCCGTTCTCCCCAAATAACGACGGCTTCTTTGATAAAAACAGTATTAATATTACAGTCTTTCCTGCTGATAATATAAGTTTTAAAATTTATGATTTAAACGGCAGAATTGTTCGTACACTTATAGATAATGAATATGTCTCAAGCATAAATGTAGAATGGGACGGAACTAATGATATAGGGGAGAAATTGAAGACAGGTACATATATTTATCAAATAGAATCAAAAGCTAAAACTTACAACGGCGTAGTGGTTATTACTCGTTGAGGAGAAGTTTATGAAATATATAATATATTTTTTAGTTATAATTTTAATATTTCCGTTTGTATTACCTGCACAGGAATCAGACGACAATTTAAATCCTTATGACCCGTCTGCAGAATTAAATATAACTACTATGCTGTTGCGAAAAGCAATTGGGATGGAAGAATTTGAGCCGACGATTCAATTAGGCGGAACACATAATGTTTACGATAATTTCGGAAATTTTTTAATGAGGGGAGTTATGCTTGTTGATTTCAGCAGGTATAGGAATCCGGATGAACTGCTTCAGCGCGGCGGAAGATATGCCTGGGAACTTCAACAGCCGTTTGATGACGCTACTTTAAAATCTGATATGCAGGTCTCTTTTTCTGTGCCGATTAGAACTATGCTCAATAAAATATTTGTCGGAAGATATATCTCTATGTTGTTTACTCCTTTTACTTTTAATAAAAATTCTGATCTGTTTGGTGTCTCTATTACAAGTACTAAAATAAAATCTTTTGAATTTAAAACTTTTGCTACTACAAGATTTAATATGGAAAACCTTACAACAGGTGAAAGAACCGCTATTGATGATAACGACAGATACCTTATTGCTCATAGAGGAATATTCAGCCTAAAATGGATTTTTAATTCTTTAACTGAATTGCCTATAGATTTCCTGTATGTTATTCGGGGTATTAATATCGGTTATTCTTATGTTTATGAATCGTTAAGAAACGGAATGATGGATGACAGTAACAGTACAAATAATTTTTTAAAGAATTACAATTACGGTGATACAATAGATGAAAATGATGAAATTGTGGGTTTCGATACAAGAGGTAAAATTTTAAATATTAATTATTCTTATGAATATGCTAAACTTGTTAAAAACAGAGCAACAATAGGTGATTTTAATTATGATAATATAAAAGATTTTCAATCGGAAAAATTAACAGGAGAAGCAACTTATCTGTATTTTAAGTCTGAAAATTTTCCTGTTTTTAAGTGGAAAATAGGCGATATTTTTACTACTTATGTTATTGAAAAATGGAATGTCGGGGAAAATTATCTTGCAAACTTTGCAGTAGATGACAATGATGATAAAGATGAATGGGCAGATGATAATTATGATGATGACGAGTACTTCCCTTATCAGCGAGGTGATACTGATTATGATGAACCAAATACAGGGGTAATCCCTAAAATATTTAATAAAAATGAAAATACTGTTCCTGATTATAAAGAGGATTTCCTGAATTATGAAAATGATCACCAGTTCTTAATACCAATGGATAAACTTGATAGAAATCATAATAATGTAATTGATATAGAAGAGAATGATAATCTGCCTGATTATCCTTATAAACGAGCACGACGCGGTTACTCATTATCTTTAAATTTTGTATATTCTGATTTTACTGTAGATGCTAATCATTTTGAAGAGTATTCTACAACTAATAATAACAGAAATATATTTAATAACCTTTATCTGTTGTGGTCAAAAGTATTTCCTCTGCCTTTTGCCAATCAGTTTAATGTGGAATTTTTTATTGAAAATGTAAAAGATAATATGCCTGATGATGTTATTGTTAACGGCGTTAAGACTTATGATAAATTGTGGTTTATCAATAATCTTACTTATAATATTGGTAACAGTTTAAAAATAGAACCTGTTAAAGGGTTGGTGTTTTTAATAAGAAACAGATTTTTTAATACAAAAAGATATTATGATGATATAAGAATAAAGAAATTAGAGTCGATTTTTAAATTAAGTTATACTTTTAAAATTAAAAAATGGAATATTTTTTCAGGAATTAAATACGATAAAAATAAAATCTATTATAATACTATCCCGAATAATATTGAACTGTTGAAATCTATGTTGTATACAGAAGATATTATAGGCAAGGAAGTAATTTATTATAATCTTGTTTCCAATATAAGAATCCAGGCGGGATTTAATCCTGTGTATCATATTGACAGATTAACAGAATCAAACAATTATTTTCAGTCTGTATATCTTGCAGAATTAAAGATTCATTCTATACAGAATGAAGGAAATTTCTGGAAAAATAAAGATATAGTGTTTGTAGCCGGTTATAAGAAAAAGTATATTGATTATTCATCGCAGGATGATTACGATGAAGATATTATTTATTTAAGAATATGGGCAAATTTATAATATATGGAGTTTTATATGCGTAAAGTTTTATTTTTTATCGGGTTTATTATTTTAAGAATAAATATTTTAAATGCTAATCCTTATGGTATGGGAGAAGCATATACATCTTACGGAAATTCTGTATACGGAATAAAATATAATCCTGCAAGTGTAGTTGAATTAAAAAATAAAGAGTTTGCAGTATTGTATACAAAATATTACAGCGGACTTGAAAATGATTCTCTTAACAGATACGATTTTTTATTGGGAACTAAAATTAAATATATCCCTGTATCTTTTGAGGTTGATTATTTTACATCTAATCTTTTCGATGTTGTATCATATAATTTCGGCGGCGGATATGAATTATATAATTTTAAAATAGGTGTACTTAATAAAGTAATAAATTATAAATACAGCGAAAATGAATATACTGTAATAGACCCTGTTTTTCGAAATAAAAAAGGAGTTACAGTATATACTTTTGATATAGGTGCGATTTATAATTTATTTAATATTGCAAAGATAGGAGTGAGTTATCAGAATATAAACAGACCTATTATATCACTTCAGGATGACAGCAACAGCAGACTTGAATCTGTAATAAGAGCTGGTGCAAGTAAAGAGTTTTTTAAGTTCATTGTAGTAAATTTTGATGCAGTATATAATTTTTCTTTTATAAATCTATATACAGGTGCACGAATAAAATTAGGAAAGTTTATGGCTCTGGCAGGAGGCATTAAACTTATGCGTAAACGAATAAATTTTAATATTGGTATGGAAGCAGTAATATCGGAAAACTATGAGTTCAGTTATGCTCTGAAAATAGATGCAGGAATGACTCATTATCTTGGACTGAAAATTATAAAGTTTTTATCTGATTAATTTTAGGAGATTTAAAGTATGAAACTGTTATTTAATATAATTATTATATTTATTTCTGTAAATTTGTGGGGAATAGATATTGATCGAATGACAGCACATTTCGGTGCAATGGGTGAAGCAGGAGTTGCCAATCCTCAAGGTGCTGATAATGTTTTTATAAATTTATCCGGTCTTACTTTTACCACGCATAAAATCAATCTGGGTGCAGAGTTTGACTCAATTCTTTTTAATATTAATTACGGAAGTATATTGAACGGCAAGGTGTTTGGAAGTTACAACTTTGGAAAGTTGGGCGCTCTTGGACTGGGGATTAATAATTATTCTGTGTCTGTCCCGGAGAATGGAGTTATTTTTAGAAAAATGAGAATAATATTCGGCTATTCTATGGAAGTGAAAAATCTGTTCGCTTTCGGAGCCGGTGCTGAGTATGCCTTGTGGAACAGTACCCCTGAAACTTTAAACTCTGTTACAGATCCTGTATCGTCTGATTCTGAAATTGATTTAAGTATGTCTTTTTTAATAAAATATATTGAACACGGAAAATTTAGTGTGGTAATAAATGATTTGCTGCCGGATAATAATGAAAAAACATTTTCCCCTGATATTATTTCCGGTATTAGTTATGTATTTAAAAAATATGTTTTTGTTTTTGATATAGAATATAATGATTCCTTTAATCTTGGAAGCGGTATTGAATATAAAATAACAGGAAATTTTTTTATCCGCGCAGGGCTTAATTTTCAAAATATTTCCGACGGTATTGTTGTTGCTTCCGGCTTAAGTTATAATATAGCAGGAATATATCTTGAGTATGCATTTATTTACCCTGTTAATATTGTAAGTTACGGTACACATAAAATTGGCATAAATTATAAATTTTAAGGAGGTTTAAAATGTTTAAAAAATTAAGTTTATTTGTTATTGTGTTTTTTGTCTCGTTGTTTTTTTTCGGATGTTCTAATAAACAATCGAAGAATGAAATCAGAGTTTTTGCATGGGAAGGTCTTGAATTTAGAAATATTTTTAAGACTATTGTTGATGAGTTCGAAAAAGATAATCCGGGAATTAAAGTTAAAGCAGAGTTCACTTATAGAGGATATGCAAATAAATTAATTACTCTTGCTGCTTCCGGTACTTTGCCTGATATTATTGAAGTTAATCCTGATTATGCAGGTTATCTTGTGCCTAAAGGAGTTCTTCAGGATTTAAGTGAATTTGAGAAAGAGTATCCGGATACTGCAAGTGATAAGTTTTTTGACATATCCGTGAAAAATTTTTTTTATGATATAAAGAAAAATAAATTCGGAGAAGGGAATTTGTATGCTGTGCCTAAAGACTGGAATCCGGATTATTGTATTTTTTATAATAAAAATTTATTTGATAAAGCCGGAATTTCATATCCTGATTCTACCTGGACCTGGACGGATTTTGTTAAGGCTGCTCAAAAATTAACTGTAGTGAAAAATAATATCGTTGAACAAATGGGAGCATATTTTAATGTTACAGACGCACTCGGTTTTATGATGCTTCTTTACCAGAATGGCGGTAAGGTGTGGAGCCCTGATTATAAAAAATGTTTAATGGATAGTAAGGAAGCTGTTGAAACCTTTTCTTTTATAATGGATTTAATGAAAAAATATAAGGTTGTCCCTAATGTTACTCAGTCAGACCAGTTTGGCGGCGCTAATAATGATAAAAGCCTTTTTTATATGGGCAAAATCGGAATGATGTTCAGCGGAAAGTATGAAGTATCTATACTTCAGAAAAAAGTCGGGGATAAATTTAGATGGGGTGTATCAGGTATTTTTCACGGCCCTGTTCGTAGAGCTAATATTATGTGGGGTCCCGCAGGCTGGGCTGTGGCTGAAAATAGTAAAAATAAAAAATTGGCTTATAAGTTCCTTAATTATCTCGTGGGTGAGAAAACCCAAATCGCTATGGCTAAACTTAATTGGGGCGTGCCTTCCCTTAAATCTGTTGCCTTTTCTCAATTCTTCTCTAATGTGAAAAATAAAAATATGAGAAAAATTAATAATTTATTCCTCGCTGAGAGAAAAGTTACTTTTCAACACCCTATTAATCCTTATATATCTTATCAGGAATTTTATTCTATTTTAAATAGAGAACTTGATAATATTATTTATGATAAAAAAACTGTTAAACAGGGCTTGACGGATGCTGTAAAAGCAATTAATGAATTGATTGCAAAGAATATTAAAGAGATTCAGCAATAATAGTAAATTTTTGTGGTGACTTTGTATCCAGGGATAGATTATGCGTAGATGTGTATGAAAACAAAAATAGTCTATATGGGAACACCCCATTATGC
>CAYQNP010000214.1:0-13786 GCA_964418785.1 uncultured Spirochaetia bacterium
GCTGCATTGCCTACAATAAAATATATTCTTGAAAACAATGCATCTTTAATATTAATGTCGCATCTTGGAAGACCTAAGACTGAAGAAGATTTTAAAAAATTGAAATTAGATCCGGTTGCTGTCAGACTTAAAGAATTATTAAATGTTCCTGTAACAAAAGTTAATGATTGTATTGGTGATGAAGTAAAAACTGCTGCTGCAAATTTAAAACCTGGAGAGATATTGCTTCTTGAAAACCTCCGATTTCATAAAGAAGAAACAAAAAATGATGAAAATTTTGCAAAAGAGCTTGCTTCGCTTGCTGATGTTTATGTTAATGATGCTTTTGGTACTTCACATAGAGCACATGCTTCTGTTGAAGGAATTACACACTTTTTAAAACCTGCTGTATCAGGTTTTTTACTTGAGAAAGAGATTAAATTTCTAAGCAAACTTTTACAGAATCCAGAAAGACCTTTTATTGTTGTTCTTGGCGGTGCAAAAGTTTCTTCTAAAATAGGTGTAATTCAGAATCTTCTTGACAAAGTTGATACAATGATAATCGGCGGCGGAATGGTTTATACATTCTTAAAATCTCGCGGATTAAGTGTTGGAAAATCTATTTTGGAACCTGACAAAGAAGTAGAAGCTTTTGAAATATTGAAAAAAGCACAAAATGATGGAAAAGAATTATTATTGCCTGAAGATACACTTGTTGCAAGTGAAATTGATGAAAATGCAAAAACAAAAGTAGTAAATTCTAATGAAATACCTGATGATATGGGCGGAGTAGATATAGGTCCGAAAACAATTAAAAAATTCAAGAGTAAATTAAAAGAAGCAAAAACTGTTTTCTGGAACGGGCCGATGGGTGTTTTTGAAATTGATAAGTTTGCAACCGGTACACTTGAAATAGCAAAAACAATTGCTGATTTAAATGCTACAACTGTAATCGGTGGCGGTGATTCTGTTGCTGCTATAAAGAAATTTAAATTAGAAGATAAAATAACTCACATTTCGACGGGAGGCGGCGCTTCTCTTGAATTTATGGAAGGCAAAGAGCTCCCCGGAATAGTGGCTTTGGAGGATAAGTAATATGAGTAGAAGATTGTTTATTGCCGGAAACTGGAAAATGAATAAAGATTTGAACGAGAGTGTTGAACTTGTTAGAAAACTTTCTATTGAAGTTCAGGGTATCACAAATAAAGATATTCTTGTATGCCCCCCGTTTACTTCTTTAAGCGCTGTATATGAAGTTATAAAAGATACTAATATAAAATTAGGTGCTCAGAATTTGTATTTTGAAGAAAAAGGTGCATATACCGGAGAAATCTCAGGCGTTATGCTTAAATCTGTAGGCTGTGAATATGTTATTATTGGACATAGTGAAAGAAGAGAATATTTTAATGAAACTAATGAAATTGTAAATAAAAAGATTAAAACAGCTCTTGGAATAGATTTAAAACCTATAGTCTGTGTTGGTGAAAAATTAGAAGAAAGAGAGCAAAATATAACTGAAAAAGTGGTTGAATCTCAAATCAGAGAAGGTCTGGCTAATCTCTCAAGTGACGAAATGAAAAATATAACAATTGCTTATGAGCCTATATGGGCAATTGGTACAGGTAAAACCGCTACTCCTGAAGATGCAGAATCTGTTCATAAGTTTATAAGAGGTATTTTAAAAGATATGTTTGGAGATAAAACCGCAGAAGATACAAGGATTTTATATGGCGGTAGTGTAAAACCCGGAAATGCTGCTGGTCTTTTTGCAATGGAAGATATTGACGGTGGCCTTGTCGGCGGTGCCAGTCTTGATGCAGAATCTTTTGCCGGTATTATTAAGGCTTAATTTCTTTATGTATAAAATAATTTTTTAAAGGGACACTTAATTAAAAGTGTCCCTTTTTTATTTTTATATCACAGTTGTTCAGTTATATGGGAAATGAATTTATAAAAAGTAAAGTATCAGATATTGAATTCGGAAGTTTCCCTGTTTTCAGCAGATATGGTGTTGTAAATGCTGTCAGTTTCCGTACAGGCGGAAAAAGTAAAAATCCGTATACTTCTTTGAATCTTGCTTTACATACAAATGATAATACTGATACTGTTATTGAAAATAGAGAACTCTTTTTCTCTGTATTAAATATTAATTATAAAGACATAATAACTTTAAAGCAAATACATAGTGATAAAATTTTTACAGTATCTGAGAATGATAGAGGCAGGGGAGCATTAGATTATGAGAATAGCCTCGGCGCCGGCGACGGACTAATTACTTCGGACTTAAATACACCCCTTGTTATATTTACAGCAGATTGTTTGTCTGTTTTTTTTCTTGAGTATGAAAAAAGGATTATAGGTGTTGTTCACTCGGGGTGGAAAGGTACTTTCTTAAATATTGCTGGAAAAATGGTGGAAGAAATAGAAAAACTTGGCGGCAATCCTGAAAATATTATAGCAGGAATAGGACCTGGAATTGAACAGAAATGCTATGAAGTAGGTAGTGAATTTTTGGATAAATTTAATGAAAAATATATTGAAATTAAAAATAAAAAATATTATTTTGATATGGTTATGGTTAATTATGATAATCTCGTGAAAGCAGGTGTTAAACCTGAAAATATTTTTAAATCTGAAATGTGTACTTATTGTAATGAGAAAGAGTTATATTCTTATAGGAGAGACGGAGAAACAGGGCGTATGGCTTCTGTGATTATGCTGCGTTAAGCAGGGGGTATTATGAAGTATAAGATAGGATTTATTGGTGCCGGAAAAATGGCTGAAGCAATTATCCGGGGGGTATTAAAAGCCTCATTAATGACTGAATCGGATATTAATGTTTCCGATGTAATAAAAGAGCGGCTTGATGTGATGGATTCTATAGAAATTAATACTTTTAATAAAAATATAGAAGTTGTGAAAAATAGTGATATCATTGTGCTTGCAACAAAGCCTGATAAAATAAAATCTGTTTTAAACGACATAAAAGATGAACTGTCGGATGATAAACTGATAATATCTATTGCAGCAGGGATTACACTTGATACTCTGTATTCTGAAATCGGTAATAATAATTTATCTGTTATTAGAGTTATGCCGAATACACCTGCACTTGTAGGCGAAGCAATGAGTGCTTATACTTATAAAGTTTTAAAAGAAGAATATAAAGAATTTATTGAAAAATTTTTAAACAGTTTTGGAATCTCAGTTTATCTTGAAGAGAAATATTTTGATGCAGTAACTGGATTATCAGGCAGTGGCCCTGCCTATGCTTTTATGATTATAAACGGCCTTGCGGATGGCGGCGTAAAAATGGGATTGCCGAAAAATGTGGCTTTAAAATTGGCTGCTCAGACTTTGCTTGGAGCAGCAAAACTTGTTCTTAAGACCGATTTGCACCCTGAACAGTTAAAAGATATGGTCTCCTCACCGGGTGGAACAACTGTTGAAGGAACTTATGTACTTGAAAATTATAAAATAAGAGCTGCTTTAATAGATGCGGTTGAAAAAGCAACTTTAAAATCAAAAGAATTAGGTAAAAATAAGGAGTAAACAATGGATGCAGTGGTAAATATAGCAATTTTGCCTGTAATACAGATGTTATTATGGCTGTTAAAGATATATGAGTGGATCTTGATTATAACGATTTTTATGAGCTGGATAAATCCTGATCCGTATAATCCTATTGTTCGGTTTTTATATTCTGTGACAGAGCCGGTTTTTAGAATCGCCAGACGATATTTCCCGATAAGAGTGGGTATGATAGATTTATCCCCTATTTTGGTTTTTTTGGCAATTTCGATTTTAAGAAGAGCATTAATATATATTGCTATACATCTTGCTATGTAATTTTTAAGTGAATTTAATTATTAAGGAGGAAATATAATGGAAAAAGCAAGAATCGGGGTAATTGGAGGAAGTGGGGTATATGAGATTGAAAATTTAACAGTTGTTGATGAGATAATGATAGGAACTCCGTTCGGAATGCCGTCGGATAAAATTCTTATTGGAAAGTTCGATAATTCTGAAAATATAGCATTTCTGCCCAGACACGGAAAAGGGCATCGGTACTTGCCTACAGAAGTAAATTCAAAGGCTAATATATGGGCATTAAAGTATATTGGAGTAGAAAAAATAATATCTATTTCTGCGGTTGGTAGTTTGAAAGAAGAAATACATCCGGGAGATATAGTTATACCTGATCAATTGATTGACAGAACTAAATCAAGACCGAACAGTTTTTTCGGTGATGGCATTGTAGGTCATGTTCCGTTTGCAGAACCTTTCTGTCCTGATTTAAGAAAGATTTTAATAGATACAGTAAATGAATTAGGATACAAAAATCATGATAAAGGTACTTATGTTTGTATGGAAGGTCCTCTTTTTTCTACAAAAGCAGAAAGTCATTTATATCGAAGTTGGGGTGCATCTTTAATAGGAATGACAGCATTGCCTGAAGCAAAACTTGCAAGAGAAGCTGAGATGTGCTATGCAACAATCGCCCTGCCTACAGATTATGATTGCTGGCATGAAAGTGAAGAGTCTGTAACTGTTGATATGGTTGTAAAACAGATGATAGAAAATGTAAAAAAAGCAAAAGAGATAATAAAAAAGGCTGTCTTAAAAATTCCGCAAGAGCGTACCTGTATTTGTAAGGATGCTGCAGCTAATGCTGTGATGACTGCACCTGAATATATCCCTTATGAAACTTATAAAAAACTTGAATTGTTTTACGGTAAGTATTTAAAAGATAAAATAAATGTAAAATAAAAAGAGGAAATTATGGAAAAGCAGATAGTAACTTTTTTAATAGCAAATGAAGAATACGGTATTGATATACTTAAAGTAAAAGAGATTATTCGTATGCAGGATATTGTTAATTTGCCGGAATCTTCTGATTATGTAAAGGGCGTAATAGATTTGCGCGGAGAAATAATTCCTGTAATTGATATGAGAATAAAATTCGGTCTTGCTACCCAGGAATACTCAGAGGATACTAAAATAATAATAATAGAGTTTGAAGAAAATAATCTTATAGGCTTGATAGTTGATGCTGTTTCTCAGGTTCTAAGGATTAATGAAGAAGAAATAGAATCTCCTCCTCTTACTCTTTCTGAAGATGCCTTGAAATTTATAAACGGTATTGCAAAACTTAATGATAGAATTATTATTTTACTGAAAATAGATAAAATTTTATCAACAGATGAGATTGTTGCCTTAAAAAATATCGCAGAAAACATAAAAAATTAAAAAGGTTATTTTATGAGAATACATTGTTTGCAGCATGTTGAAATTGAAACACCCGGTTATATAGGAGAGTGGGCAGCAAAGAATAATTATTCTGTTACTTATACAAAATACTTCGATCAAGATATTAACTATCCGCTATTTTCTGATTTTGACTGGCTTCTTATTATGGGCGGTCCGATGGGTGTTTATGAAGAAGATAAATATCCCTGGCTGATTGAAGAGAAAAAATTTATTAAAGAATCAATTGATAATAATAAAGTTGTTCTGGGTGTTTGTCTTGGTGCACAGCTTATTGCTTCTGCACTTGGAAGTAATGTGTATAAAAATAAATTTAAAGAAATCGGCTGGTTCCCTGTAGAACTTACACCAGAAGCAAAAATAAATAAACTGTTTTCTGCTTTGCCGGATAAAATGACTGTTTTTCATTGGCATGGCGATACTTTTGATTTACCTGAAGGTAGTGTCCATATTGCTAAAAGTGATGGTGCTGAAAATCAGGCATTTGTATATAATGAGCGTGTGGTTGGTTTGCAGTTCCATTTTGAAATAACAGAAAAAATTGTGACTGAATGGATGGAAAATGAAAACTTGCAGCCTGATAAATATGTTCAAACTAAAGAGTATATTGTTGCCAATGCTGAAAAATATGCTGATGCAGATAATAAATTTTTAATAACTTTACTGGAAAATCTCAAGAAATTAAATTGATACTCATATAATGGGGACGGTGCAAAACAGTATAAACTTTGTAGGGACGGAGGAAGAAATTATGTATTGTGGCAGGGACAAATTATTATTCGTTTCACTGTCATTTTTAGCGAGAATACATACAAAATTATTATCCCGAAGAATCTATCAAACAATGTCATTCCGAACAGCCCTCTTCATGTCATTCCGAACGGCCCTCATTATGTCATTCCGAACGAATGAGAGGAATCTTCCAGCCGAATTGAACAGGGTAAGATTTCTCGCGTGCGCTCGAAATGACATAGGGAGAAAGTTGAAATGAGAGGAAAAAGTGTCAAAATGTCAATAAAAAAGTTAATAAAGTTTTGCACCGTCCCTTTCCTTTGATGATAATCTGTAAAATAAACAATAATTTTTCTTGACAATGAGTTTTGATAATATATATTGGGCATAATTATGTATGAAGAATATAGGTTTATTGAGGTAGAATAGATAAATTGGACGAGAGTCTTCCGGCACAAATTATTGGAATTGGGTTATTATTAATATTATCAGCTTTTTTTTCTGGGTCTGAGACTGCTTTTTTCTCGATAAATTATATTACTCTTGAAAAAATAAAACATTCTAAAAATAAAAAACTTCAGTTAATATATAGGCTGCTAAAAGATCCGAATAAATTGCTTATAACAATACTCGTCGGAAATATGATTGTTAATATACTTGCAGCAGCTATATCTTCAGCTATTGCTATTAAATTTTTAAAGATGCTGAATATTAATGATGTAATTGCTACTTCAATTTCAATAGTTATAATGACACTTATTCTCTTGTATTTTGGAGAAATTACTCCCAAACTGATTTCTGTAAATAATCCGCTTGGAGTTGCGAAACAGTTTGTTTATCCAATTCTATTTTTTGTATATTTTTTAAGACCTGTTTCTATTATTTTTCAGTATATTGCTGATTTTTTTACAAATAAATTTAAGGTTGATATTAATAAAGTAAATAATGATGATATAGAATCTATGATAAAATTAAGTCATAAAGAAGGCATTCTTGATAAAGAAGAAAAAGATATGTTTGAAAATATTTATGAAAGTCTTGATAAAGAAGTTCAGGAAATAATGCATCCGAAGACAAAAATGTTCTTGATTGATGCTTCTAAATCTGTTTCTACAATTGTTAGAAATGTTATTAAATCTAAATATCATTCTATACCGTTATACGAGAATACAAGAGAAAATATTATAGGGATATTGTATAAGCAGGATATAATCCCCATTCATTTTAAGATTAAAACCATTAAAAACATAAAAGAGATATTGCGTCCTGTTTTTTATGTCCCTGAAGGAAAACGAATTACGGATCTGTTAAGAGATTTGCAGAAAGAGAAGGTGAATTTTGCAATAATAGTTGATGAATTTGGAAACAGTATAGGTTTTGTAACTTTAGATGATTTAATAGAAGAGATAATTGGAGAGTATAATGAAGAATACGATACAGACGAAAGGTTCTATAAAAAGATAAATGATACCCAGTATCGTTTTAAGGGTGATGCAAAGATAGAAGATTTTAACAGAGTTTTTAAGGAAGATATAAGTTCAGAAGATTACACTACTTTAAATGGTTTTCTGCTTGATAAATTTCAAAAGATTCCTGAAAAGAATGAAGAGATAAAAATAGGGAAATATATTTTTAAGGTGGATAGAGTACGAGGACCTCGTATAGATTCTATTATTATTACGAAGGTATAAATTTAATGGAAGTATTAATAATTATTCTTATAGTATTTTTTGTATTACTTGAAGGCTTTTTTGCAGGTATAGAAACAGCATACATTTCAGTAAACAAAATCAAGATAAAGACACTTGAAAATAAAAGAAGCGATAAAAAAGTAAAAAAACTCATTAAAATGGTGAAAAATTCTAACAAGACTTTAAGTGCACTGCTTGCAGGGACTAATTTAACAGTAGTTGGAGCAACATCTTTTGCTTCAATGCTTTTAATCAGAAAATACGGAGAAGCGGGAGAATTATATGCTACTTTAATTATGAGCGGAGTTATATTACTATTTGGTGAGATTTTACCGAAATCTATATATCGTAAGACAGCAAATATAGTGCTTTTATCCACAGCAAATATTTCTTATTTTTTTATTACTATTTTCACTCCGGTAATTAACTTTATACTTTTTTTAATAAAACATACACCTATTTTGTCTCGTTATATAGATAAACAGAGAGATACTAATTTCAGTCGTGAAGATTTAAAGACGCTTTTTAAGGTTAGTGTGAGGCAGGGGGTTATAAAAGAGGAAGACAGGGAATTGCTTAATAGTCTTTTTGATTTTAGTGAAACATATGTTCGGGAAATTATGGTGCCGCTTATTGATATAGTTTTAATAGAAAAAAATAAAAAGGTCATAGATGTTATACAATTAAATAAAAAGACAGGACACAGTCGTATACCTGTATATGAGAATTATGTTTATAATATAATAGGATATGTTTATGTTATAGATTTACTGAAAGCGCGTCCTAAAGAAGACATAAGTAAATATATTAGAGATCCGTATTATATACCTGAAACAAAGAAAATAGATGATTTATTTGTAGAAGTTAATGACCAGCGTTTGCCGATGGTTTTTGTTGTGGACGAATACGGAGGAGTATCAGGAATGGTTACTCTTGAAGATATTGTAGAAGAGATTGTGGGAGAAATAAATGAAAATCCTGAAGAAGTTGATGAAGAAAAAATTAAATCTTTGAAAAATAATAAGTGGCTGGTCGACGGTGATACTGATATTGATGATTTAAACGATGAAATAGGATTAAATGTAATTAAAGAAGGATTTGAAACTCTGGCTGGATTTGTAGAGTATATAATGGGAAAGATACCTGCTAAGGGTGAGTTTATAAAATATAAAAATTTTAAAATAACTGTTACAGAAGCGACCAATCGTAAAATTGTAAAACTTAAAATTGAGAAGATTACTCGTAGTAAAAATAAAAAATAATTTTTAATTTTTCTTGAAATATTTTATTTAGTATATATTATAGTACAATGGAAAAATATAAGATTATAACATATAAGAATGAACTACTTAGAAAGAAATCTGAAGAAGTGAAGAATATAGACAGCAGCATAAAAAAATTTATTGAAGATATGTATAGTGTAATGTATAAATATAATGGAATAGGTCTTGCTGCTATACAAATAGGAGTGCCGAAGAGAATTATTATAGCTGATTTATCACGATATGAGTTTGAAGATAAATTTATAAAAAAAATTAATGTTGCTTTGATAAATCCTGTTATAGTAGAAACTTCGGAAAGGGAAGAAATTGATACAGAAGGATGTTTATCTGTTCCCAAAAAAAGTATTGATGTAAAACGGAAATTCTGGATAGTAGTAAAAGGGTACACAATTGATGAGAAAGAGATTACAATGAAACTGTATGATTTACCGGCAAGGGTGGTGCAGCATGAAATTGATCATCTTGAAGGAGTATTAATACTTGACAGAGATATAAATAAAACGGGGGGTAAATGATGCGGATAATGTTTGCAGGCACCCCTGAATTTTCAATTCCGTCATTAAAGTATATCTATAAACATTATGAAATCGTAGGTATTTTAACTCAGCCGGATAAACCTCGCGGTCGCGGGTTAAAGGTTCAACCTTCTCCTGTAAAAGAGTTTGCTTTACAGAAAGATATCCCCTGTTTTCAGCCTGAAAACTCTAAAGATGAAAAAACTATTAATGCTGTTGAATCTTTAAAGCCGGAACTGTTTATCAGTGTTTCTTACGGAAAAATATTGTCAAATGATTTTTTACAGGTTATGAATAATAAGTGTATAAACTTTCATCCTTCATTGTTGCCCGGGTACAAAGGTCCGAATCCGATTAGATGGGTGATTTTCAACAGAGAAGAAATAACAGGCGTATCTGCGCATATCATATCTTCTGAGATTGATTCCGGAGACATACTGATTAGAAAATCTGTTCAACTTTCAGGTAATGAATCGTACGGAACTTTGTATTCAACTCTTGCAGAACTTAATACAGACATTATTGATAGCGCTGTAGAAAATTTTTTTAATAAAAAATTTTCCGTTAGTGAAGATATATATAAACATAAAAATTTTTATGCGGGTAAAATGGAAAAAGAAGATTATCATATAAAATGGAAACAGAGTGCAGAAGAGATAGATGCTGTAGTACGGGCATTAAATCCAGTCCCCGGGGCTTTTACATATTACAATAATCAGATTCTTAAGATTTATGAGAGTGAAATAATTTCGGGCAATTTTAATGAAGAGCCAGGAAAAATAATTAATGCTGATAAGAACGGACTTATTATTAGTGCCGGCAAAGATGCTCTTAAGTTGATTACATTAAAATTACAGAATAAAAAGAAACTGTTTTTTAAGGATTTTTTAAACGGCGTACAAATGAAAAAAGGAGAATTTTTAAAATGAGTGCTATAAAATTTACTAATTTAAAGAAAATTTTGTTATATATTAATAAATTAAAACGCACTTCTACAAATTACAATTCTGTATTTTCTACTATAAAAAAGATGGTATTGTTTACTCTGTTTTATTTGCTTTTAACAGGGATTGCTGCTGTTATAATAATTTTTTCTGTTAATAAAGATATTAAAATCGTTACTGTTCCAAAAGTTGTAAATATGAAATTCTATAAAGCATACCAGATTTTGCATAAATCAAATATTAATGTTGAAGTTGAATTAAGGTATTATAATAATATTCCGGAAGGTGTAGTTTCTTTTCAATCAATTGAGCCGTTAAAAAAAATAAAAGAACATCGTATTATTAAATTAATAGTAAGTCTCGGGAAAAAGGGCGGCGTTGCTGAGAATGAAAATACTGAAGAAGAGGTTAAATCTTATGTTATTAATTTTAAATTGCCGGATATGTATGAGACCGGTAAAGTAAAAATAATAATATCAGATAATAAAGATAGCAGCAGAGTAGTATATGATGATATTGTATCAAATACAAATATTATAAAATTTGCCACTAAAGTTTATGGTACAGGAACAGAGAAGATATATATAAATGATGAATTATATCTTGAGAAGGAGATAGAATGAGTAAAATAGAGATAGCGCCATCGATAATTGCGTCTGATTTTGCGAATATAGAGAAAGAAGTCCGAAAAGTTGAAGACGCAGGTATTAATTTTTTACATTTTGATATTATGGATGGTCATTTTGTCCCGAATATAACTATTGGTCCGGGGTTTGTTAAAAGTATTAGAAAGATAACTTCATTACAATTTGATGTACATCTTATGATTACTGAACCTCAAAAATATATTGATGCTTTTCTTGACAGCGGGGCAGATTGGATATCTTTTCATATAGAAGCCTATGATTTTCCTTTACGCATAATAACTGCTGTAAAAGACAAAAATAAAAAAGTCGGAATTGTATTAAATCCATCTACTAATATTGATACAATAGAAAATCTGTTAGAGTATCTTGATTATGTACTTTTAATGTCAGTCGATCCTGGTTTTTCAGGACAGAGATTTATACCGTTTACTTTAAAAAAAATAGAAAAATTAAAAAAAATTATTGTAAAAAATAATTATAATACTATAATAGAAGTAGACGGTGGAGTAAATGAGAATACTATTGGTTCAATTATCAATGCAGGAGCAGATATGCTTGTAATGGGATATGCTTTTTTTAAGAATGAAAATTATATGGAATTAGTAAAACAGTATAAGAAATGAAAAAAAAATTAGATGAAATTGAAAGGTTGAATAAGAAAATTGAAAAGTTGAACAAAACTATTGTTGCAAGGGAAAGGAGTATACTCTCTATAAATGAATTTAGTGATTTATTAAATCTTTTAAGCGGCAGTGATAAAACAGCAATTCATTCTATGTATCTCGGTTTTTCAGCAGAATCAATAGGTGCTGATAAGGTAGTTTTTTATTATTATGATGAAGCGTCAAAATTATTATATCCTAATTTTATAATGGTATATAAAAACAGGAAGTTAATGCCGTATGATTTCTATTCTGAACTGAAAAATTTAAGTATAAAACTTGGGGAAGATGCCTGCGGCTATGCTGCTGAGACAGAGACTCCTCTTTTGCTGAGTAATCTCTCTTCTGAGAAAAGCAAAGATATTTATAAAGGGCTGGTAGATAAAAAAATAAAGATTAAATTTAAATCCGCAATTGATATCCCTCTGATTATTAAAGATAAACTGTTTGGTGTGCTGGAAGTATCTACCAAAAGATATACTCTGTCGAATATAGAATTTAGTGTGTTGCGAATAATTACGAATCTTGTTACCAATATAATGGAAAAAACCACATTATACAATTGGGCTATTACAGATAATTTAACTCAACTTTATAATTTCCATTTTTTTCAGCTTGCACTTGATCAGGAATTAACAAGAATTAAAAGGTATCCGCAGCCTTTAAGTCTGATAATGCTGGATATTGATAATTTTAAGTCAATAAATGATACATACGGACATCAGGTCGGAAATATAGTTCTTAAAAGACTGGCAAAAGTAATAAGAGAATCATTGCGAAAAAATATAGATTTGCCTGTTCGCTTCGGTGGTGATGAGTTTATAATTATTCTGCCTCATACAAATAAAAATGGGGCTTTTACTTTTGCAAATAGGATTCTTGAAAAAATACGCTCTATCAGTATTAAAAATAACGATAATGAAATAAAATTTTCTGTTAGTATAGGAGTTCGTACCATAGAAAGTAAGGATTTAAATGATAAAACAGATATACTTGCAGAGGTTGACAGTGCCTTGTACAAAGCGAAAAATAACGGAAAAAATCAAATTCAGGTTTATAGCGAGATAGAAAAATGACAATTCATACTTTAATAGAAGCATTAAGAGAACTGTTAATAATAATTCCGGCAGTATTACTTACTATAACTGTACACGAATATTTTCAACTTTTTGCAGCAATAAAATTCGGAGACACAACACCTTCTGATAACGGATATTTCAGATTTAATCCTTTGTTATTTATTGATATAATAGGTTTTTTAATGTTTGTGCTTTTCAGATACGGATGGTCTAAAAATATACCGTATGATGAGAGAAATTTTAAGTATCCCAAACTGCAGTCTTTTTATGTTATTTTAACCGGACTTGCTGCGAACCTTTTAACAGCATTTGTTTTTATTCTGCTTATAGTTTTATATAAACCACGACCTGACGGATATATATATAATCTTTTTATGGCTTCTACTCAGTTAAACCTGAATTATTTTGTGTTAAGTCTGGTTCCGCTTTATCCTATGGCAGCAGGAAGAGTAATAAATATTTTTTATCCGAAGTTTTATAAAACTGAATTTATCGGTACTTTGCTGCTTGTTTTAATGATAGTTTTTAATTTTACTGCAACTTTTGATAAAATAATTTTTGATTTTATAAAAATATTTATATAAAAGGAGTTTAAATGAAAAGAGTTTTAAGTGGTATTCAGCCTACAGGGAAAATGCATATAGGGAATTATGTAGGAGCAATACAAAACTGGGTGAAAATTCAAAATTCCGGCGAATATGAATGTTTTTATATGATTGCCGATATACATTCTTTAACTTTATATTATGGTAATTATAATGAGATAAAAGAGAATACAGTTGATATATATATGGATTTACTTGCATGCGGTATAGACACAGAAAAGAGTGTTGTTTTTATTCAATCTGAAGTTCCTGCACATTCGCAGTTGCATTTAATATTATCTATGTTAACTCCGCTTGGATGGCTTGAAAGAAATCCCACTTTTAAAGAAAAGATAAAAGAATTAAAGGATAAGGATTTAAACAATTACGGTTTTCTGGGAT
>CAYQNP010000215.1:0-2883 GCA_964418785.1 uncultured Spirochaetia bacterium
TTATCATAAATAAACCTCTTAAAATTATTTGTTTTAGTCAGGCATTTCTTTGTAGGTTCTGTAAAAATGAATTGCAAAACCTTTAAATCCCTTTTCGTTTTTAAATTTCTCATAAGTTATTTTTAATTCTTTCTCAATATCATGCTTTGTTTTGCCGTAAAATGTGATTTTTGCCGGCTCAATTTTTATTGTCTCAATACCAATAAATATGGATTTTTTATTTAATCGAGATGCTATTTCAACTTCTCCTTCTCCGTGAGCAATAATTCCGTCCGGGCCATAAGCCATATTCCTATAATCCATTATTCCCACATTATCACACAATCTAACAAGGTGCGCAACCACATTATCGTATTTATTATCAAAATTCAAATAAAAACCTTTTCCGTCTTCTGTATCTGCTTCATCATACCAGAAAGGAATATCTATACCGTACACTAAATTCGATTTACTTTTTTTAATTAAATATTTTATTCGTTTTATTAATAAAAGAGATTGTACAAGTAAATTTTTCTGTGTTGCCAGTCCCTTCTGCCAGGCACTGTTCAAATATACTTCATTATCATGATGTATCCCGTCAAACCGCTCATTTTTTTTAACTTTCTTATTATAATCAATAATTGCTTTTACTTGAGATAACATTTTTATATGATTTCGTGTAAGTGCATATTCTTTATATCCGTCAAGCAAATGAACTTCAATTTTATTTTTATGTGCTTTTCTGATAAATCTGCGCCATTGCTTTTTATTATCAAGTACTGCTATTTTGTTTTTTTTCTTCCATGTCATTGTTGCCTGACAGAAAAGAATATTTATCCTGTATTTCTTGCAAAAATTTATAAGTTTATCAGTGTTTACAAGATAATCATCACTATGCCATACCCACATAGCTCTGTCTACTTTTAAATATTCATTATTATCTGCAGATTTAGAAAATGATGCTTTTTTATATACAGGTTTATCATTTATTTTTTCTTTAAAACATATATCATCAAGCAAAAAAACAATTTTTTTATTAACAAATGATTCAAAAACGACTTCTGCAAATTGCGCTGTATTTATATTAAATCTTCTTATCGGAATATTTATCTCCTGCCATTTTTTTACTCTGATTTTCTTTATAAAATCCGAGAGTTTGCCTACAACCACAGCATCCTCTTTTTTTACCCACTTTTTATCTGCAACTTTAATGATAAAATCTACATCCTTTGACAGTGGATATATTTTAAATGATAAAAATTTGTATCTACTCTTTCGTAAATTTATGAGTTTCCATTGCGATTCATCCTGTTTGAAATCAAGAGTTTGAATCCAGAAACCGCTATATCCTTTTGAACCTTTAAATAGTGTTATTTTCCCGTTATATCCGCCGATACTTTTTCTTTTGTCATTAATATACTCTATTCTGCAGAATGAATCTGCTCGCTGAAAAGGTGAGGTCCAACCGCCTATACTGTTTTTTGCCGGAGAATCGAAATTTTCTATCATCAATACTTTTGCACCTAAAAAAGTATTGATGAAAATACCTGTTATTATAAATAATATAATTCTTTTCATAACTATAACTCCTTTTTTAGAACTTAAAATCAACATGCATAAGAACTTTTACCAGATTATCAAGTTCCCATGAGTTAATAAATACTTCTCCGCCGTCCGGTGGGTTTGTTTTAATATAATCGATCTGTAATAATGCTTCGTCCGTAAAATAAATTTTAAAATTAAATTTATACTGAGTACCGTAATAAAATATATCGGTCTTCCCGCTTTCATATAATTGTCGTTTTACATCTTTCAAAACTATATTGGCTAAAGTTGAAGGTGTAAATTTTAGACTTATTATCAGATAATTATACAGCCAATATGAGTTTAACCTGTTATCTGCTGAATAAGGAGTCTGTCTCCATATATGCGACTGTATTAAATTTAATCCTACAAATCCAATATATTTACCCACACTCCATTCTATCTGTTTTAAATCTTTAAAATAATATTTATCAGTTTTGGGCAAGGTTGATTCACCGTATTTAGTTGAAATTCCAAATTTCCAATTTCCAAGATTCCACTCATTATTTAATGTATACAATAATCCGACTTTAATACTTTTCTCAGCATTTATTACTTCTCTCCTTGCGTATTTCGGTTTATAGAAAGGTTCAATATAATTAAGTTCAATATTTTCTTCCAGATTTTTTAAAGGCACATTTTTTATTCGTATTCGTGAATTATACATATTATTCTCATACCTTTTAGTATAACCTAAATCTTCGTAAATCGGATTACCTTCATTATCTTTTTGAAAAGTTATACTTCCAAAATCAACATCATCACCCAGAATTTGATATTCATTAGTTACTTCTGAAAGATTATTATTTCCATCATCCACATAGACTTTACCGGTTCGTTTGTAAAAATGATGTCCGTAATTAAACCATACAACTGCAAAACCACCATCACTGGTAATGTTTATCCCCCTAACCAGCTGTAAAGCAAGAACATCATCTTCCATTGCAGTTTTTGAATGAAACACATAATCATTCTTTTTAACCAGAGCATTGTCGCGTGACAATACTCCAAATAAGTTAATATTTGCACCAAGCAGATTGTACCAATGCTTAAAACCTATAGTATACGAATCATCCCATCCTTTTATTAAAAACAGATTATATCCTGTCTTATCATATCCTATATTACTGAATAATTTACCGCTTATATTAATCCCTTCAAATCTGTAATTTCCGGTGTCTGCAAAAGTATAATTATTAAAAGAAGGTGATATTAATCCTATTTCTACATTATTCATAACTCTCAAGAATTCGGTAGTATCAATTATTAATTTTAAGTCCTGACCGAAAAGATCGTATCTTCCCCATTTATCATTTGCCT
>CAYQNP010000216.1:0-4861 GCA_964418785.1 uncultured Spirochaetia bacterium
ACCGACCATAATGTAAGAGAAACTTTAAGTATAACCTCGAGAGCATATATTATTTTTGAAGGTAATATCTTGATTTCAGGAACTTCTGAATCACTTGTTAAAAATAAGAAAGTAAAGGAGATTTATCTTGGAGAAAAATTCAAGATGTAGGTGGTAATGTAAATGAAAATAAATCCTGATATAATATTAAAAGGCGAACAGCAGTTGGTAATGAGCCCGTTCTTGAAATTTATTGTTGAAGTGTTTCAACTGCCTGTTCTTGATTTACAGCAAAGAATTACACAGGAAATAGAAGAAAATCCTATGCTGGAATTAGACGAAGGTAAAGATGAATCTTCTGAATCTTTAAATGAAGAACTTGATGAATCTATTATTGACAAAGTAGAAAGTTTAATAGAATACTTTGGTGACAGCAGTGATATGGGAGATTATTATTATCAAAGAGAAAATAAAAAACAGGAGTTCATAGAAGGAACTCTTGTTAAGCATAAAACATTGCAGGAATATTTGATCTGGCAGCTGAGATTATCTGTTTTTAATGAAGATGATTTTAAAATTGGTGAAAGAATAATAAGCAATATTGATGATAAAGGTTTCTTAATAACAGAACTTGAAGAAATAGCATCTGCAATGGATGTGCCTCCGGATAAAGCTGAAGAAATATTAAAATTAATTCAAACTTTTGAGCCGTACGGAGTCGGAGCAAGAAATTTGCAGGAATCCCTGCTGATACAATTAAAATATTATCCTGAAAAAAATGAATGGGCTGAAAGAGTTGTTAAAAATTATTTTGATTTACTGGCAAAAGGCAAGGAAGATGAGATACGCAAAAGATTGGGAGTTTCTAAAGTTGTAATCCAGAATGTTCTTGAAATAATAAAAAAATTGGACCCGGCTCCCGGACATCAATATGAAACCGAGCATACTGAATATGTTGTTCCTGATGTGCTTGTAAAATATAATAACGGGGAATTTACAATTATTATTAATGATGAGTGGATTCCTAAAGTTAGTGTAAATAAGAGATATAAAAATTTAATGAAAAATAAAAAATTAAATAAACAGGTGAGAAATTATCTTAAAAATAAATTTAATTATGCTCTGTGGTTTATTAAAAGTTTAGAACAGAGGAATACTGTTCTGTACAAAGTAACTTCCAGTATTGTACAGTTTCAGGAACGATTTTTTAAAGACGGGCCGGAGTATATTTCGCCTCTTACTTTAAAAGATATTGCTGATGTCGTGGAAATTCACCCTTCAACTGTGAGTAGAGTTACTATTAATAAATATATTCAAACACCGTATGGAATTTATCCGATGAAACATTTCTTTTCAACAAGTGTTCGTTCTGCAACTGATGATAATGTTTCATCTAAAAGAGTGAAAGAATTAATAAAAGACATTATTGAAAAAGAAGATCCGCAACATCCTTTGTCTGATGAACATATTGCTGAAATTTTAAAAGAAAAACAGATCTTTATTGCAAGAAGAACAGTTGCAAAATACCGAAAGGTTTTAAAAATTTTACCATCACATTATAGAGTAAAAAAAATGTAATTCAGGAGGTTTATTTATGCAGATTAATATTACCGGTAAAAATGTTAAAATTACAAAAGCACTTAGAGATTTTATTAATCGAAAAGTAAAAAAGGTTGTTGAAGACTTTGAACATCCTATTGACTGTGAAGTGATTTTGTCTGTTGAAAAAAATAACAGACATATTGCAGAACTTATTATATCCGGAGATTCTAATAAGTTCTATTTTAAAAAAGAATCAAAAGATTTGTACGGAACAATTGAAGGAGTTATTCATTCTGCTGACTTGAAAATAAAAAAATTTAAAGAACGACAGAAAGATAAAAACAGAAAAAAAAGAAGTTCTATGAAATACGGAAATAACAGGAAAAGTACAAAAAGAAAAAGTTTTAATATTACAACTGAAGATGTAAACAGCATAAAACCAATGTCCATTGAAGAGGCTGTTCTGGAATTGAAATTTCTAAAAAATCCTTTTATTATATTTAGAAATTCAAAAGATTTCAATACTTATATTTTATATAAGTCTGATGATTCTGATAATTATAATATTATTATGCCTCAAATTACTTTTCTGGGAAAATTATTTAATAAAAATAGTGGAAATTATGTTAATAATGTTATAAATTATAATAATGGAAAAATTAAAATTGTATCTAAAGCAAAATTAGAAATAGAACGAATGAGTACTAATGAAGCAATTGAATATATGAAGCAGAATAAAATAGATTTTAAAATTTTTATTAATGAGAATGATGAATTTGTTCTATTGTTTGTGAAATCAAAAAACCTTTATGGGAGATATTTCTTAAATGCTTAAACTGAAAAAATATCTTACAGTTGGTGAGATAGTTGAACTCGCAAGAAAAAAGTATGATATAAAATTTAAAGTTATATCTACTCCTAAAGGATTAAAGAATAAAGTTACGAGCAAATCACTAAACCGTCCGGGGCTTATCTTATCAGGCTATTTTAAAAATTTTGCTTACAAAAGAATACAGATTTTCGGGAAAGGTGAATATTCTTATCTGGAAGAATTGTCTGTAAGACAACAGGAGAGTCTGTTTGAACGCTTTTTTGCCTATAATGTACCTGTCTGTATTTTTACCTTTAATAATATGCCGACTAATAAAAGTTTTTTTTCTATGGCAAAAAAAGCAAATATTCCTATTCTTATTACAAAATTATCCACAGGAGAATTTGAATTTAGATTTAAAAGTTTACTTGATGATTATCTGTCCGTAATAAAAGTATTCCACGGAGTAATGGTTGAAGTTCTTGGTATAGGGATTCTCATACTTGGTGCAAGCGGGGTAGGAAAAAGCGAAGCAGCTTTAGATTTAGTATCAAGAGGGCATAGACTTGTTGCAGATGATGTTGTGTTCGTGAAAAAGATCCATAGTACGGTTCTTGTTGCTTTTGGCTCAGAAATAACTAAATATTTTATGGAAATTCGCGGGCTGGGTATTATTGATGTCAAAAATATGTTCGGCACTGGTGCAATTATGAGAGAGAAACAGATTGATCTGGTGGTTGAACTGGAAGAATGGGTACAGGGAAAAGAGTACGAAAGATTGGGTATTGAGGAAAAATTTATTAGATTATTGGGAGTAAAAATACCTGCACTTGTTATACCTGTAAAGCCCGGCAGAAATATACCTGTTATTATTGAAACTGCGGCAAAGGATAAAAGAGCCAGAAATCTTGGATATCATTCCTCTCTTATTTTAAATGAAACTTTAAAAAGTAAAATGGAGTTGTCTGATGAGTAGTAATGAATTGATTGTATTAATTATTACTCACGGTAATTTTGCACAGGAATTAGTTAATACTGCTGAAATGATAGTAGGTGATGTTTCTGATGTTTTTTATATAAATTTTACTAAAGATATGACACCGGATGCCCTAAAAAAAGAAGTGGAAAAAATAGTTACTAATGATAAAAATATACTTATATTTACGGATTTATTCGGCGGAACATGTTTTAATGTTGCCGGTGAATTTCTTGTTAATGAAAATGTTGAAGTTATTGCAGGAGTAAATCTTCCTTTGCTTCTCGAAGTTATTTTAACAAAAAAAATCATGGACTTTTCTGCTCTTGTTTCCCATTTGAAAATTAAAGCACCGGAAAGTATAATATTTGTTAAGGATAAATTGAATGAAAAAAAGTAATATTATTATTCGAGTAGATGACAGACTTGTACACGGACAGGTTATAACCGGGTGGGTTAAACTGCTGGATCTTAACAATATCATTGTTGCAAATGATGATATTTTACACGATAAAACTCGTATGCAGATTATGAAACTGCCTGTCCCTATAAATGTTCATATTGAATTTCTGAGTATTTCGAGTGCTATTGAAAGTTTTAAAAAAAATAAATGGAAAAAATATAAAACAATAATGCTTTTTGAGTCCCCTAAAGATGCCTACGAATTTGTGAAAGAAGTAGATAATACAACAAGTATGAATATCGGCGGATTGCATTTTAAAGACAGCAGAGTTCAAATAACGCACAATCTTGCTGTCAACCATGAAGATAAAGAGTATTTGATTAAAATAAGTGAATTAAATATAAAACTTGAGGGCAGAGCTCTGCCTTCAGAAGATCCTTATGATGTAATAAAGGTATTGGAAAAGGATGAATTTAGTAACATATAGTTTGTTAGTTTCTCTGCTGAACCTTGATGATAGAAATTTTGTCTCTATTGGATTGTCACGACCTATAATTGCAGGACCTATCCTCGGATATTTTTTAAATCATTTTTATCTTGGAGTTTTTATTGGCGCTGTCATTGAATTGATTATAATTAATCTAATACCTATTGGCACATATATTCCGCCAAAAGCAACTATAATTATCGGACTGGTAATGTATTTAACTGATTTTTATTCAGCATCTAAAGCTGTTTTTATTCTGCCGATTATTATAATTTATTCGTTATTTTACGGTCATGTGTCTAAAAGAATTACCAGGCTGGAATGGAAATTTAATGACTATCTCGTAGAAAAATTTATACATTTTGTGGAAGAAGGAAAAATCAGCTTTCTTAAATTTAATTTACTTGCTATCCTGCTTAATTTTGTTGTCTATTTTGTTATGACCATAATTGGAATTGTGTTCGGAGTTTATATTATAAATTTTATTATTTCTGTTTTCTTTTGTAATTGTATTGTTGTTTCAATTTTTACTAAGATTTACTACTTTATTCCTTTATCTGCTCTAAGTTTCCTGTTTAATAACTTTGATGTGCCGTATAAATTTTTATTCTGGCTTGCCGGATTCCTTGTTAGCGCAGGAATTTTATTTTTCTTTAATTCTGT
>CAYQNP010000217.1:0-15246 GCA_964418785.1 uncultured Spirochaetia bacterium
TGAAATTCGATATGAATTACATAATATTAGATAAAAGTATAATGGTATAATTTCAGGTAACATGGTATCGGTTAATAAAAAAAGAAAGAATTTGACACGAATAATATATTGAAAATTTTTGATTAAATAATAAGGAGAAGCATAATGGTAAATGAATACGAATTAAAAAAATTAATTATAGACATTGGTCAAAGAATCTGGCAGAGAGGATTTGTAGCTGCAAATGACGGAAATATTACTGTAAAACTTAATGACAATGAGATTTTAACTACTCCAACAGGTGTTAGTAAAGGATTTATGACAACAGATATGATAATTAAAATGGATATGTCCGGTAATGTTTTGTCCAGAGCATCTAAATACAGACCTTCCAGTGAAGTAAAAATGCATCTTGAAGTATATAGAGAAAGACCGGATGTAAAATCCGTAATACACGCTCATCCGCCTTATTGTACTTCTTTTGCAGTTGCAGGTATTCCTCTTGACAAATGTGTTCTCCCTGAAGCAATTATTGTTTTAGGTGCTGTGCCGATTACACCGTATGGTACTCCGTCAACACGAGAGATACCGGATTCAATAAATCCTTACATAAAACAGTCAGATTCCATTTTGTTGGCTAATCACGGTGCTCTTACTCTCGGTTCCGATTTAATAAATGCATATTATAAAATGGAAACTTTAGAACATGCTGCCAAAATAATACATCTTTCACAGCAGCTTGGAAATGTTAATGTGCTGCCGGAGACTGAAGTGAAAAAATTGATGAATGTTCGTGAACAGATGAAAGTTCCCGGAAAAATAAGTCTTTGCTCTTGTTCACCGGATAACCCTGCTCAGTCAACTGAAGATCTCGTCGCCCGAATCACGAAAGATGTTATGGCAAAATTGGGCGGAAATTAATAATTTTAGTTGAAATATATGCTGAATATTAAAGAAAAAACAGCAGAAATAGGAGAAGAATTAATAGTAGCAACAGGGGTTCCTTAATATATTTCTAAAAAATGAGATTGAATTTATAGAAGTCCGGATATAAGCAGATAAAGAATAAGAATTGCCAGAAAGAAAGTAATACCGCCTACTATCCAGATAAAAAAATCGTTTTTCTTTTTTTCAACAACAGGACTTTCTTTAATCTTTTTTTCAGCAACAGGTTTAACTGAATTTGCGGGATTCACATTTATTCTCTCATCGGTTATATTATATTGTTTAATTTTAATTCGTTCTTCAATGAGAGCTCTTCCGTAAATTCCCGGACCTATTTCAGTTAAAAGTTCATATTCTCCCATAGCATTCATAAATACATCTTTGATTACTGCTTTTACAGGGAGAACTTCTCCTTCAGCTGAGCGTGCGTTTAAAAGATCAATAAAATAATTTCCTTTATCTGTTACTGCATTAATTTTAACCATAATTAAATCGCCGGGTTTGGCTTCATATATAGGAATTCCGCTTACAGGAGCAATTATCGGGTCTATCTCAAGAACAACTGCTCCGTCTTCTACTTTAAATCTGTTCTCTTCAGCCTTACGCATCTCTTCGCGCTGTTTTGCTTCTCGTTCCTCTTTCTCCCTCCTTGCTCGTTCGTCCTTCGCCTTTATGATGTCAGAGTGAGCAACTTTTTCGATCTTAATTTCAACTATAGTTGATTTGTCCATTAAACCCTTTGCCAGTATGCCTACAAGAAAATGCTCAACTTTTCCGAGATCATTCTCTTTAACAGCAAATACCATCTCTTCTATTATGTCGCTTTTTAATGTGTTTGCCAATAAAAGCTGTAAGTCATGTGAAATATTTACTGCAATCTCTCCTTTCCATTTTAATTCTGTAATTTTCTCTTCAAATGTGTCCCATTTCATATCCGGAGAGTTGTCGTATATAGAACTGTAATGTGAGGCAGCAACAAGAGTGTTGTCTAACATTTTTTGTCCTAAGTTAATAAAAAGTATAAATATACCAAAAGTATTTGTATTGGTACCTCGAAATCTTCCTTTTATAATATAATAATTATCTAACTCTACACTGTTTTTTTCATCTGTCATATATATTTCTCACTTATAAACTTTATTATATCTTAATAAAAATAAAACTATTGTCAAATTTTTTTCTGTTTTTTTTATTATCGGCTTATTAACGCCGATTTTTTAAATATATTTTAGAATTTATACGAAACAGTTAAACCCAGATTAAAATCATAATTTTCTGCATCCTGTGTTTCAGTTGTTTTTCCATTGTCAATTATTCTCATTTTTTCCGTTGTTATGTTTGATGCATCCCAGTCTTTATTGTTTGAAAAATTAAATTCTATTGTTAAATCATTTATAGGCATAATATAAAAACCGAGTGTGAAAATTGTCTCCGGCATATAATATGTAATAGTTCTGCTTACTGTTCGTTTTGTAACCTCGTCTATTGATGAATATTCGTAGTAGCGCCATAACCCTTGCGATATCCCTGTTCGTATGTAAATTATCTTTGTTACTTGAATATCAAAACCTGTAAATATTCCCACATAGTTATCTTTAGTCTCTTCTTTAAATTCATTATAACTCGTAGGGTCGTTTTTGTCAGTGTAGAATTTATATTGATTAATCCCTTTTATAAGTCCCGAATATTTTATCCCGTAAATCCCTTTAATACTTTTTCTTAAACTGTTATTAAAACCGATGCCTGCATTTAGTATGATTTTATTCTTATTGAAATAATCTATCTTATAATCTTTTAATGATAATTTAGGATTAAATGTATAATCTTTTGAATAATTGTAAAAACTTACTTCTGCTAAAAATCTGAAAAAATCTTTGTTTTTAAGTTTTAACTCCGGTATTATCCGCAAATTATATTTATACTCATTTTCAAGGAATGAATAAGTAAATACATTATAAGTTGTATTATAATTATAATTTCCGCTGTTTTCGAATCCGTCTTCAATTTTTAAAGGCGACTCATCTTTTGTGTTTACAGAAATATCCCCGGCAAGACTTATATCTATATTTTTAATAAAACTGAACTCAATACCTGCTCCTACTAAAAATTTATTTTTAATATAGTTTCCTTTTTTGCTTTCTTCTCCATCTGTATTAATAGAATATTCATTATATTTTTCGTTGAAAGTCCCAACCCTTATTCCTGTTTTAATTTTATCAAAAAGATTAAATCCGAGTGTAATATCAAAATCTAACTGCCTCATTATATTCCTATCTGAAAAGTTTTTTATGATTTGATTTGTTGCAGTGCTTATATCAGAGTCAAAAGATATCTCTTCTTTTACTCTGTTCCATTCCGGAGAATAGTTTATAAATAAATTTATAGATTTTAACGGGATAAGGATACCGGTTTTTGTTTTAAAATTATATGCTGTAATTTTACTGCTTGTAACATTTGTCGTGCTTATTATTCCGTTTACGATTTTGAAAGTATTCTCTTTCTCGTTTTGATCGCTTCCGTTTTGCAGGTTAAATGACGAAAGTATTATAAACGCTTTTACATCATTTACTTTTGCAGGATTAAAATAAATATCTACTATGTCATCTTTTATTAAGTATGATATTTCACCTGAAACAGGATTTGCAATATCTCCAAGGCTGTTAACTCTGGTATATGTCCCGAAAAGTGAGCAGGTAAATAAAAATATAATAATAACAAAAACAGCAAATTTTTTCATACTTAATACCTCTATTGATTTTTATACCATTGAATAAAATCTTTCCATTTAGAATTATCGTCAAATTCAATATCATAAGGAGTTGCCTGAATCCAGTATCCTGAATCCACTTTGTCCGGTGTTCTCGGAAAATATATAGCAATGCCGTGACAGTCTGCCATTGAAGTACCCTGGTGATACTCTTTTACCATAAGGTTGTTTATGGCTTCCATAACTTCTTTTGCACCGCTTATTCCTGATATTCTGTCATTGCATAATTCCGCAAAATTATATAAGTCAGCCTGATCAGGATACGCAAAATCTTTAGTGTCGCTTCGTATATTCTCTATTGTACTTCCCGGCTGCGTTATTAAATCATCTGCAAATATATCAAGTGCATTCATTAAAGCGCTTAATTTGCTTATCTGAATAGCAGATAAGGTTGTATCAGATGTTGCATAATATTGTGCTCTGTATGATTCTACAATCAATCGTGAAAATAAATAAGGTGAATGTATATCCATTTCTTTATAACGGGTTAAAATGTCTGTATAATCTCCGCCGTTGCCGGGAACTGTCTCTTCTGAAGCAACAAGATATTTTGTAACGTCTCGTAATTCATAAGCAACTTCTACCATCTGCATTAAGCATGCATCCATATATATAATATCAAGTTTATCATGCCCTGTATTTTGTAATGCTGTTTTTATGGCTGTTTGTACTTCATGCATATACAAAGTGTCTACATTTGCAGAATCATCTTCATCCCATGCAATCGCTTTTCTAATGTCTGTTGAAGTCGTTGTTGTATCCCGCCATCCTCCGCCGTGATTCCATATGTCGAGTAAATAATAATCTGCACTGTAATTGTTTATAACATACTCTATAAAATCCTGTAAAGTTTTTGGATCTCCCATATTTAAATCCTGTGCAGTAGTGCCATCCGGAGTTTTCCCATTTATAGTAACACCTGTTTTTTCTATAAGATTACCGCTTGTACTTATTTCGTAAAGTTTCGTGCCTTTCCAATCACCTTCTGCTGTTGAATATCCGTCTATTCTGTCCATTAAAACTATTATTTTTATGCTTTTACCTGCATAAGCAGTAAAATCAACTTTTGTCATTTCTAATAAATCATCTACTCCTGCAGATTCAAGGTTGTTTGCCGCATCAAGATAAACCATAAATACCCAGGTCCCGTCCGGCTCGTTGTTTGCATTATCCACTGTCATTGGATCATACGGATTTTCGCCTCTCGGATGTTTTTGCTTATCAAGAAATAAAATACTGCATGTGTTAAATAATAAGTATACTGCTAAAATAATTATGACTTTTTTCATAAAATTTCAGAATCTTTTTATTAAATATAGATCATTCCTGTTTGCATAAAAATCATATCTGTATCCAAGTGCTGTTGAACTCTGTTTGTCAGTTGAAAAGAGAAAATAAATAGAAGCACCAAATGATATAATGGTTGCACCGAGTGCTATGTAATAATACGATTTCATCTGCTCTGCTTCTGCAAATTTATCTTCATATTCTTCGTATGTTCTTTCAAAAACTTCGTTAGGTTCATTTTTTAATGCCATATATTCGGCAAATTTTTCGTCTGCTTCATCATATTTTTCTTTCGTTAATTTATACAGATAGTTTGATGCATATCCTCCCAGTACACTGATACCTAATAACGGAAGAGAATACCATTTTTTTGAAATACTGTAAGCCCCTCGTGTATTTGTAAGTAATATAAAAGAGATTATTACTATTAAACTAATTATTCGCTTCATTTTTATTTAGTATATAATGAATAAATATAAAGTCAAATTTTTTTTGGGGTAACCCGGGTATTTTAAATTGCTTTAATTTCTGTGAAGTAGTAAAGGGAGATTTTTATCTCCCTTTACTTTTTTTGTTATATTAAAATTTTTTAAATTTATCTTTTGAAACTCCGCATACCGGGCATGAATCAGGAGGTGTTCCTATGTGAGTATATCCGCAGACCGGACATACATAAACCTCTTCTGCTTCAATATCGTTCCCATTCGCTACTGCATCTTTTGCTTTTTTGTATATCTCTGCATGTCCTTTCTCTGCTTCAATTGCATAATGTATTGATTTTTCAGCACCTTTTTCTTCCTGAAGTTTTGCAATTGCATCATATGCAGGATACATCTCTTCAACTTCAAATGTTTCACCGCCAATAGCAGCTTCAAGATTATCGGTTGTACTTCCGATTAATTCAAGATTTTTTGCGTGATTTGTTGCGTGAACCTGTTCTGCGTATGCTATTGCTTTGAATATTTTTGCTACATTCTTAAATCCTTCTTTTTCAGCAACATCACTGAAAGCAAGATATTTCATGTGTGCCTGTGATTCTCCTGCAAATGCTTCGCTTAATGATTTTTCAGTCATTTTTTTCATACAGACTTCCTCCTTATAGATGTTTGATATAGTTTTATTTTTGTAATTATTATAATATGCTCTGTTTTTTTAAAGTCAATAAATTTTTAATAAATTTTTTACAATTAAACTTGACATATAAATTTCGTTGATTAATATTTATATACTTTTTATGTGAGTACTTGATATTTAGTTAGGAGGAAAAAAATGGCAGTACGAAGAGGTGCGAGTTTTGGAACTTATTTTTTTGTGGGCTTTATAGGTATGTTAATCGGGTCTGTAATAGGTAAAACGCTTATTAAATTATTGAAAAGCCCGGTTATAACTAATATAATAAGATTAAACGGCTTTGATGCAAAAATATATGTATATATTTATTATACATTTACATTAAATTTATTCGCTATATTAGGAATAATATTGGCAATATACATTTATAGAAGAATATAATTACTCAGGAGGTTTTTAAATTGGCAGTTATATCAATGAAAGAGTTATTGGAAGCCGGAGTACATTTCGGTCATCAGGCAAAAAGATGGAATCCCAAAATGGCAAAGTATATTTTTACAAAGAGAATGGGAATTCACATTATTGATTTACAGAAAACACAGGCAGCTGTGGAAGAAGCGTATAATTTTATATATGAATTGGCTTCAAAAGGTAAAACAATATTATTTGTAGGAACTAAAAAACAGGCAAGAAAATCTGTAGAAGAAGCAGCAAAAAGATGCGGTATGCCGTATGTTACTTTACGCTGGCTTGGAGGAATGCTTACTAATTTTTCAACGATTCGAAAAAGTATTGAAAAATTGAAAAGACTTGAAAAATTGCTTGAACAGGAAGATAAAGGAAATCTTACTAAAAAGGAAATTCTTCAATTAACCCGTGAAAAACAGAAACTTGAAAATGTATTTAGCGGGATTAAAGATATGAAAAAATTACCGGATGCACTTTTTATTGTTGATATTTCTAAAGAAGAGATTGCTGTGCATGAAGCAAGAAATCTCGGTATACCTATAGTCGGTATAGTTGATACAATTTCTGACCCTACGCTTGTGGATTATCCTATTCCGGGTAATGACGATGCTATAAGAGCTATATCTTTATTTGCAAATATGGTTGCAAAAGCAGTAGAAGAAGGAAAGAAAAAATTAACCGCTAAAAATGAAGGTGATGATTCCGCTGAAGTAATTGAAAATAGTGAAGCAAAAGATGAAACTATAAAAGAGAAATATTCTGACTACGAGATAGACGATGATGATAAAAAAGTAATGGGTGTAAAAAGTATAGAACATCAGGAAACAGAAGAATCAACAGAAAATACAGAAGAAAATTCTTCTGAACAGACAGAGAATAAAGAAGTTTCAGCATCAGAATAGAAATAATTTTTGAAATATGAATTAGGAGGTTGAAAGTGCAGATAACAGCTCAAATGGTAAAAGAGTTAAGAGAAATGACAGGTGCCGGTATGATGGATTGTAAAAAAGCATTGGTAGAGACCGGCGGAAATATGGAAGAAGCAGTAAAATATTTAAGAGAAAAAGGAATTGCCAAGGCTGCTAAAAAAGCTGAAAGAGAAACTAAAGAAGGTATAATTACTTCTTATATACACGCAGGCTCTAAAATTGGAGTTTTGCTTGAGATAAACTGTGAGACGGATTTTGTTGCAAGAACTCCTGATTTTCAGCAGTTAGGTAAAGATATATGTATGCAGATTGCAGCAACTGACCCTAAATATATTTCACGCGATGATGTGCCTGATGATGTTGTTAATCAGGAAAAAGAGATTTATATTAAACAGGCTAAGGATTCAGGTAAACCTGATAATATAGCAGAAAAAATTGCTGAAGGAAAATTAAATAAATTTTTTAGTGAAATATGTTTAATGGAACAGCCTTTTATTAAAGATGCTGAAAATACAATAGAAGATTTAATCAAAGCAGCAATTGCAAAAATCGGTGAAAATATTACTGTGAGAAGATTTGTGCGATATCAATTAGGAGCTTAATATTTATTTGTATGCAAAGCAAATCTAATAAACGGATATTATTAAAATTAAGTGGAGAATTTTTCGGCAGTAAAGACGGTAGTGGAGTAAGCGCCGATACCGTCTTTACTGTTGCTTCAGATATAAAACGCATTTATAAAAAGGGTGTGCAGATAGGGATTGTAATAGGAGCCGGTAATCTTTTTCGAGGCGGTATAGAACGACAGCAGGAAAAAAACAGTAAAGTATTTACTCAGATAAACGGAGATAAAGCCGGTATGTTTGGTACCCTGATTAATTCTATTCTCCTTTATGATATGCTAAAACAGTTAAAGGTTAAAGTGAAACTGCTTTCAACTGTGTTTGTTGATTCTATAGAATTTTTTAATCCTAATAATGCAATAGAATATCTTGAATCAGGTTATGTGCTTATTTTTGGCGGCGGTACTTCTAATCCTTTTTTTACAACCGATACCGCTGCTGTCTTAAAAGCAATAGAGATAAATGCTGATCTGCTTTTAAAAGCAACTAAAGTTGACGGTATATATGATAAAGACCCTGTTAAATATAATGATGCAAAAATGTTTAAAAAAATAACTTATAAAGAAGCAATAAATAAAGGCTTGAAAATAATGGATTTAACAGCTTTTTCAATGGCAATGGAAAATAACCTTAAAATAGTGGTCTTTAATTTCTTTAAGAAAAGTAATTTAACGGATATTATTTCCGGGAAAAAAATAGGTACTTCAATAGAGGGGTGATATTATGATAAAAGATATTGTTAATACTGCAAAAGATAAGATGCACAAAAGTATTCATGCATTGGTTGAGGAATTGAAAAATATTCGTTCCGGCAGAGTAACACCTTCCCTTGTGGAAGATATTATGGTTGATTATTACGGCAATAAGACTCCTTTAAAACAGATGGCATCTATTAGTGCTCCTGAAGCAAGATTAATAGTAATACAGCCGTGGGATAGAGGCGCTGTGCCGGAAATAGAAAAAGCTATTCAGGCTTCTGATCTGGGAGTTAATCCTTCTGATGACGGAAAAGTTATAAGATTGGCTTTCCCGCAACTTAATGAAGAACAGAGAGAACATCTCTCTAAAATGGTTCATAAACGGGGAGAAGAATGTAAAATCGCTATCCGTAATATAAGACGAGATGCTAATCACGAAATTGATAAAATAGAAAAAGAAGAACATATTAGCGAAGATGAAGCAGAAAAAGGAAAAAAGGATATCCAGCATCTTACAGACGAGAATATTAAAGAGGTTGATAAAATAATAAAAGAAAAAACAGATGAAATAATGGAAGTTTAATATAATGGCATCAAAAAAAAAACTTACGCATATAGCAATAATAATGGACGGCAACGGGCGCTGGGCACAGAAACGCGGCTTGCGAAGAATTGACGGCCATAGAGCAGGTTCTCAAACTGTAAAAAAAATTGCAAAAGAATGTATAAAGTCCGGTGTGAAATTCCTTACTCTTTATGCTTTCAGTACTGAAAATTGGAGAAGACCTAAGTCTGAAGTCAACGGCTTAATGAAAATGCTTTCAGAGTTTATTAGAACAGAGAAAGAAGAATTTATTAAAAACGGTATCCGCCTTCTTGTGAGCGGAGAAACAGATAAACTGCCTGATTATCTGCAAAAGGATATATCTGGTATGATAAAAGAATCTGAAAATAATACCCGCCTCGTTATTAATATTGCATTAAATTACGGCTCAAGAAACGAAATAATAAACGCTGTAAAGAATATCGCTTCTGATGTAAAGAAAAATAAACTTTCTTTAAAAAATATTAATGATGATGTTTTTAAAAAATATCTTTATAACGGCGATATATTGCCTGATCCGGATTTGCTTATACGAACAAGCGGAGAATTAAGAATAAGTAATTTTTTATTGTGGCAGATAGCATATACTGAATTGTATTTTACAAAAACCCCCTGGCCGGATTTTTCTCCTGCTCATTTGAGAAAAGCTATCGATACTTTTTATAAACGAAATAGACGATTCGGAGGTTTAAAAAATAAATAATGCTCGGTAGAATTTTAGTAGGTATTGTCGGTATCCCCTTATTACTCTTTTTGCTTTTAAGTAATAATTTCTATAATACTCCGTTATTGTTCCTTTTATCTGTAATAAGTATTCTCGGAGTATATGAACTTCTCTATTTGTACGAGAGAAAAAATATTTTCTTAAATAAAATTTTAGTTTATCCTATTGTTTTTATCAGTTTGCTTTCTTTTTATTTTAAAGATTTTCTTAATATTTCTTATCTGCCGGGTATCTGGTTTATATTCTCTGTATTCATATACGGGCTTTACTTAATATTTGCGGACAGACTTGAAAACGCTGTAAACGAATTCGGCGCGCTTGTATTTGCTGTTTTTTACCTCGGTATTTTACCGGGACATATAATGCTGCTGAAGAATCTTCAATATGGAAATTATTTTTTATTGTTAATAGTTTTGCTTATCTGGTTTAATGATACTGCTGCTTATTTCGGCGGTACATATCTCGGCAGAAAAAAACTTTTACCGTTTAAAGCATCTCCTAATAAATCGTATATGGGCTTATATTTCGCTCTCTTTTTTTCTGTTGTCTCTGTTTATTTTACAAATTGGATTTTAAAATTGAATATATTTAATAATGGTTTGCTTGTTTTTACCGGAATATTATTCGGATTAATTGTAGTTTTTTCAGATTTAATTGAATCCGTTATAAAAAGAAGTGCAGGGGTAAAAGATTCAAAGTCTCTTTTACCGGGCCATGGAGGTGTGCTCGATATTTTTGACAGCTGGTTCTTTACTATCCCTCTGTTTTATTATTATGTTAAACTTCTTTATTTGTTTAAGTTATTATGAAAAATATAGTTATATTAGGCTCAACAGGTTCTATTGGTAAAAATACAATAGATGTTATAAATAATTTTTCGCATAAGTTTAAAGTACTTGGACTTTCTGCAGGCAAAAATCTTGATTTGCTTATTGAGCAGATTAAAATCGTCCATCCCGAATATGTTGCTATTCTTGATAAAGAGAATGCAGATATATTAAAAAATATGTTCCCGGATTTAAAAGTATTTTACGCCGAAGAAGGGATTTTTGAATTAATAAATATTGACGGAGTTGATGTTTTTGTCAATTCAATAATAGGCAGCCCGGGCTTAAAATATACTTACGAAATTATAAAGTCCGGTAAACAGATTGCTCTTGCTAATAAAGAATCAATTGTAATGGCAGGAAATATCTTAATGCCTGAAGCAAAAAAGAATAATGTTGAAATATTGCCTGTTGACAGCGAACATTCAGCTCTGTTTCACCTCGTGGCTGATAAAGAAAAAGAATATATCGATAAATTAATATTAACTGCTTCCGGAGGCCCTTTCTTTGATTTGAGTATTGAAAAATTGAAAACAGTATCACTTCAGGATGCACTTAATCACCCTGTCTGGAAAATGGGAAGTAAAATAACTATTGATTCTGCTACATTGATGAATAAAGGTTTTGAAGTTATAGAAGCACATTATCTTTTTGAAATGGAATATGACAGGATTGATGTTATTATCCATCCGGAAAGTATTATTCATTCTATGATTGAGATGATAGACGGTGAGATATATGCTCAGATATCTAAACCGGATATGAGATATCCTATTTTAAATGCTTTAAGTTATCCTGAAAAATATAATAATCCTTTTCCGAGATTAAAATTGGAAGATTTAAAACAGTTGACTTTTAAAGCAGCAGATAATGTTAAATTCCCTTTACTCGAATATGCCTATACAATAGGGAAACGAGGTGGAAATCTTCCGGCTGCTTTATCTGCTGCTGATGATGTTGTGATTGATAAATTCCTGAAAAGCAGGATTAAATATATTGATATATTTCCTGAAATAGAGAAAATTGTAGAAAGTATTGATTTTATTAAGAACCCGAATATAGACGATATTTTTAATACTGAGAAAGAGATTTATAAAAAGTTTAAGGAGTAAAATATATGGCTACATTAATTTCGGTTTTATATGGTTTACTTGCATTAGGGATACTCGTGTTAATACACGAATTAGGACATTTTGCAGCTGCTAAATTTTTCGGCGTGAGAGTTGAAACTTTTTCCATAGGAATGGGGCAGGGAATTATTAAATATAAGAAAGGTGATACTGTTTATCAGCTCGGATATATCCCTCTCGGCGGCTTTTGTAAAATGGCCGGTGAAGAACCTTCTGATAATCTTACAGGTGCTGATTGGGAATTTTATTCTAAATCTCCGGGACAAAGACTTATTATTTTATTCGCAGGGCCATTTATGAATTATCTTCTTGGTATAGTCCTGCTTATAATAATTAATTCTGTGGGTACTTATACTTCAACTTTTTCTACAAGAATCGATGTCTTAAAAGAGATTAAAGTCGGAAATAAAAGTATTACTTCTCCGGCTTATAAATACGGCTTAAAAAACAATGATATTATAGTTAAATTTAACGGCAGAGAAGTAAAAAGTTGGGTGCGATTAAAGAAATATATAGTTACTGCCGGTGACGAATCTGATATTGTTTTGACTGTAAAAAGAGGTAAAAAATTAATAGATGTAAAAATAAAACCTGTTATTAATCCTGATACAGGCGCTTCTCTCGTCGGAATAATACCTTATATAGGTAATAAAATTGAAATGGTTGAAAAAGGTTCCCCTGCTGATAAAGCAAAATTAAGACCTGAGGATATTATTCTTGCTGTAAACGGGAAAAAAGTAAATAAATTTCTGGAAATAAAAGATATTGTTAATAATTATCCGAATAAAGTTATTACTTTAAAAGTTAAACGGAATAAAAAAGTTTTTAATGTGAGATTAAAAACATCTGAACGGGATAAGAAAGGATATCTCGGAGTTGCTTTTTATGTTAAAAAAGAGGTTATAAAAAATAAATCTAAAAATATTTTCTACGCAGTATATGATTCTGTTAAGCAGGCTAATAAAATGGTTGGAGACATTATATACGGTTTAAAAATAATGTTTTCCGGTAAAGTTAGAGTGGGCAAGGCAGTGTCCGGACCTGTTAAGATAGTCTATTTTGCAGGTTCTATGGCTCAGAAATATGGGTTCCTTAATTATCTTTTTATTGTTGCTTATATTAGTATTGCACTCGCATTTTTTAATTTACTGCCTATTCCTGCTGTTGACGGCTCATACATTCTGTTTTTTCTATTTGAACTTATTTCCCGACGAAAATTAAATTACAATGTATTGAGAATTATTCAAAATGTCGGACTCGGATTAATAATATTACTTGGGGTTTTAGTTATTTTTAATGATATATGGTCTTTAAGTAACGGCCAGGCTTCATTTCAGCAAACAAAGAGTTTAATAGAAACTTTAATGATATAAATTATGCAAATAAAAAGACATAAAACCAGAAAAGTTAAAATAAATGATCTTGAAATAGGCGGCGATGCACCTATATGCGTTGAATCAATGACAAATACTGACCCCCACGATGTATCTGCTACAATAAAACAGATAAACGAACTTGCATCTGCAGGTTGCGAGTTGGTTAGAATTGCTTTGCCTGATTTAAAAGCAGCTGAATATGTTAAGGATATAAAAAAAGAAACAGATGTCCCCTTAATGGCTGATATACATTTTGATTATAGAATAGCACTCGCTGCTATTGAATACGGTATTGATTCTTTAAGATTAAATCCTGGAAATATAAGAGAACCTGAATATGTAAAAAAAGTAGTGGATGCTGTAAAAGAGAAAAATATGACTGTGCGGATAGGGGTTAATTCCGGTTCTATTAATAGAAAAAAATATCCTCATCCTACCCCGGAAGCTCTTGTTGATTCTGCTTTTGAGCATATAAAAATTTTTGAGCAGGAAAATTTTTTTAATATTATTGTATCTTTGAAATCTACAGATGTTCTGACAACTATTCGTGCCTATGAGATTTTTAGTAAAAAGAGCGATTATCCGCTCCACATAGGGATTACAGAAGCAGGTACTCAGTTCAGCGGTGCTATTAAAAGTTCAGTAGGTATCGGCGTGCTTTTATATGAAGGCCTTGGTGATACTTTACGCGTATCTTTGTCCGGAAATCCTGTTACAGAAGTTACAACCGGCTATAAAATATTACAGGCTCTGGGGTTGAGAGAGCACGGTGTTGAAGTAATTGCATGTCCTACCTGCGGAAGAGCAGAAATTGATGTTGAAAAAATCGCTCTTGATATAGAAAATAGTACATCTAATATAAATAAACATATAAAAATCGCAGTTATGGGGTGCATTGTGAACGGCCCCGGAGAAGCTATGGATGCTGATGTTGGAGTTGCTTGCTCTAAAAATGAGGCTATTATATTTAAAAAAGGAAAAATAATAAAAAAAATTACTCATAATCAAATAAAAGACGAACTTATAAATGCTATTGTATCGTAAAATATTTAAGTAATTTTGAGCAGTAAAAAAGGTTTGACATATAAAAAATATATAATATAATAACGGTTATGATTAGATATTTAACATCAGGAGAATCACACGGTAAAGAGTTGATGCTTATAATGGATGGTATTCCGTCAGGTGTGAAATTAAGTGAAGAAGATATAAATATAGAACTTGCCAGACGCCAGGTCGGATACGGCCGCGGTGAGAGAATGCGTATTGAAAAGGATAAAGCAGAAATAATTTCCGGAGTAAGAGGCGGAAAAACAACCGGTTCTCCGCTTGGTATTGTAATAAAAAATCGGGATTGGGAAAATTGGAAAAATAAAAAATATAAAGACACAATTGAAACTGTCCCAAGACCCGGACATGCGGATTTAACCGGTGTAATGAAATATAATCTTTCTAATATCCGTGATGTCCTTGAACGCTCTTCTGCACGGGAAACAGCTGCTAGAGTAGCTGCCGGTGCTGTGGCTAAAAAAATTCTCTCTTTGTTTAATATTAATTTCTATTCTGTTGTTGTAAACATTGGCGGTATCAAGTATGAAATTAATGATATCAATGAAGTTATTGATAAATATGACAAAATAGAATCTTCTGATTTAAGATGCCTTGATGACTCTTTTTATAAAAAAGCGGTTAATAAAATTAAAAAAATAAAAATTGCAAAAGATACTCTTGGCGGAATTTTTAAGGTTATTATTACTAATGTCCCGGTCGGCATCGGCAGTTTTACTCAATGGGATTTAAAACTTGATGCAAACCTTG
>CAYQNP010000218.1:0-3524 GCA_964418785.1 uncultured Spirochaetia bacterium
TCACCTCGCCCGGTCTGCTCTATTACCATTGGTATTAACATATATTTATCTATTTCTCACTTAATTTCTTTATTAAATCTTCGTATTTTAATGCTTTTCCTTCTTTTATTGTATTATTCTCTTTTAAAAACTTTAATGTCTTTTTATTGCGAATAGTAGCTTTTAAATTATTTATATCTTCTTCTTTTAAAAATTCTTTTAATCTTTCCGGTTTCTGCTGATACTGCTTTGCAAGGTTATTAATCTCTTCTTCAAGATCTTCATCTGTTGCTTCTATTTTTTCCTGTTTGGCTATTTCCAGTAAAGCAAGATAAACCTTTAAAGACCTGATTGCATTTTCACGATTATTCTTGTTAAATTCTTCTTCATTAATTAAATTTTTTTCTATCAACTCTTTTAAATTCTGTCCCTGACGCTGCATATCACTTTCTATATCTTTTCTAATCCTTTCTGTTTCTGCTTGAATCAAGGACTCCGGAATTTTAAACTCAGAGTTTTCTATTATATATCCGAGTATATCATCTTCTAATTTTGTCTCTATGTGTCTGTCTGCAATATCTTTTAACTGTCGTTCAATAGCTTCTTTTAATTCACCTAAATTCTTATAATCACCTACATCTTTAGCAAAGTCATCGTTTAATTCAGGCAATTTTTTCTCTCTAATCTCTTTTATTGTGATTTCAAATTTTATTTTTTTACCTGCAAGCTCTTTATCATGATAGTCTTTTCTGTATTCTTTAACTATTTCTACTTTATCGCCTGCTTTTTTACCAAGTAAACCTTTATAAAACTCTTCATAAATAGCTTTTTTGTTTAATTCAAATTTATGATTTTCAGCAGAGTATTTGTCTAATTTATTTCCTTCTTCGTCATATGCAACAACATCAGCAGTTACTACATCGTTTTCAACGGACTTTTTATTTTCTTTAAGCACAAAGTCAGCCATATTTTCCTGAACTTTAGCGAGTTCTTTTTCAATATCCTTTCCGGATATTTTATAAGCCATTTTTGTAAATTCCTGATTTTTGTACTTACCGAGTTTAACTTCAGGAAATAATTCCACTTCAGCTTTAAATTTAAAGTCTTTATCTTCGCCAAATTCAATTATATCTATTTTAGGCAAAGAATAAGGAGTAATATTATTATCTTTAAGAGCCTGAAGATAAGAGGTATTTATTAAATCTTCAAGTGTATCTTTTTTTATACTAACGATATATTTATTTTTAACAATAGGCAAAGGAGCTTTACCTTTTCTAAAGCCCGGGATAACAGCATTTCTCTGATAATTTTGGGCAATATCATTTAATTTATTCTGAACTTCTTCTTTTGCAACTCCGATTTCTAATACAACAGTTGCGTTCTCATTTTTAAGCACATTTGAACTAATATTCATTAAAACCATCCTATAAAACAAAAATGAGCGGGAGACGGGACTTGAACCCGCGGCATTCACCTTGGCAAGGTGACGCTCTACCAACTGAGCTACTCCCGCATTTTTCGTCCATAATATATAAACATTTTTTGCATTGTCAAGTTTAAAATTAAAAAAATTTTATTTTATTAACACCTGTTTTTTATTGACTTTTTAATATTAGTTACTACCTTAAAACTATTAATATGGAGGTATAAACATAAAATGTTTGATACAGTATTAATACCGGTTGATTTTTCTCAGGATATTGAGAAATTAAATAATATACTGACAAAATTAGATGCAAAAAAAATTTTAATATTAAATGTAATAGACAAATTAGAAGTTTCGCTCTACAATGAACTGTTTTCTGCAATGACATCAGCACCTGAGACTTCAAACACTCCGACAGAAGAAAATTTTAAAGAACTTCCGTTATATAAAAAGCATACTGAAAAATTAGACCAATACAAATTAAGCCTGTTAAAAAAAGGATACTCAGTAGAGACATATATAAGATATGGAGTTCCTTATAAAAAAATTGTTGAATTTTCTGAAGAGATGAAAGTGGATTTAATAATTATACCGGCAGTAGGAAAGCGGTTAAGTCTTTTAAAAGAAGTTATGATGATGGGCGGAACAGCCACAAGAGTCTTAAGATTATCTAAAATACCTTTATTAATAATAAGATGAAAAAAGTATTAATAGGCATAAGCGGAGGAATTGCAGCCTATAAAACCATTGAACTTATACGGCTACTAAAGAAAAGCAGTATCGATGTATGGGTTATTACTACTGACAATGCTCTAAAATTTGTTACACCACTTACATTAAAAACAGTTTCAGGAAATCCTGTATTTTCAAATATGTTTGAAGAGAACAGTTTATATTCTATGCCGCATATATCATTAACAGATAACAGCTCACTTCTTGCAATAGTTCCGGCAACTGCCAATATAATAAGTAAAATAGCCAATGGAATAGCAGATGATTTGCTGTCTACAATCTCTTTATCTTTTGACAAAAAAATATTAATAGCTCCTGCAATGAACACAAAAATGTATTTAAATCCTATTATTCAGGAGAATATAAAAAAACTAAAAAAATATAGAGACAAATACAGATTTATTGAGCCTGAAGCGGGGCAACTTGCGTGCGGGGATACAGGTGTAGGCAGACTTGCAGATATAAAAGAGATTTACAATATAATCACAGATGAACTTAAAAAATAGGAAAATTATAATTACTGCCGGCGGGACTATTGAACCTATTGATGCTGTAAGATATATAGGAAATTTTTCATCCGGGAAAATGGGTATAGCCTTTGTAAAAGCATTAAAAAATATTAACAGTAATATTGTGCTCATACATGCTAATTTAAATACAAAAATTCCGGGAGGAATAAAAGCAGTCAAAGCATTAACAGTAAAAGATATGTATGAAGCGATAAAAAAAGAACTAACCCGGGATGCTATTCTAATTATGACTGCAGCTGTCTCGGATTTCAAGGTAAAAAAAACAGCTTCCGGCAAAATCAAAAAAAATAAAGAATTAATTCTTCATTTAATCCCCACTATAGATATATTAAAAAAATTATCAAAACAGAAAACAGAAAAAAATTTCTTTATCGGCTTTGCACTTGAAAGTGAAGATTTAATAAAAAATGCAGAAAAAAAATTAAAATCCAAAAAACTTGATATGATCATTGCAAATTCAATAAATAAAACAAACAATCCATTCGGCTCTGATTACAATAAGGTTACTGTTATTACATCAAATAAAAAAATAGAATTCCCAAAAATAAAAAAAACAACTTTAGCCAAAAAAATAGTGAGGCTATTAGAGAAAGGAGGGACAAAATGAAATTTCACAGACTTGAATTAAAGCACATACTGCACTTTGCAGACTATACAATTGAAGACTCATTACACTGGGGAGACGGAGCAGCATATCTTCCGCACGAGGACAGACTACTGAAAAAAATTTCGAATCTACCGGAAGAAATAGAATTATCAGATGAAGATATAGATACGATATATGTATGGACATGGAATTACATAGGCGGCGGAGCTCTGCTTATGGGAGAAGACATTATTATTTTAAAAAAATTACT
>CAYQNP010000219.1:0-4848 GCA_964418785.1 uncultured Spirochaetia bacterium
ACGGAACTATGTTAGTACAGGTATTAAAATCAAAGATACATCAGGCAACTGTTACAGCAACAGAATTAGAATATGACGGAAGTATAACAATAGACGAAGAAATAGTAAAAAAAGCAGGAATGTACAAAAATGAGAAGGTACTGGTAGTTGACATAAACAACGGCGTAAGGTTTGAGACATACATAATCTTAGGCAAAAGCGGTTCAAAAGAATTCTGCATAAACGGAGCAGCTGCACGGCTTGTTCATAAAAATGACAAAATAATAGTAATGTCATTCGGATTAATAGATGAAAAAGAAGCAAACGACTTTACACCTACTATAGTCAGAATGAGCGACAATAATGAAATCAAAGAATAATTCCGTAGGAATAGTTAAGACACAATATTTTACTTTTGCAGAACCGCCGAAGGAATTAATTCTTGAAAGCGGAGAGAAATTAGGGCCAATCACTCTTGCATACGAGACATACGGTAAATTAAATAAAGAAAAAAGCAATGCAATACTAATAGTACATGCACTAACCGGAGATGCGCATGCTGCAGGCTATCATTCAAAATCTGACAAGAAACCCGGATGGTGGGACAATATGATTGGTCCCGGGAAAGCGTTTGATACAAATAAATATTTTGTTATATGCTCAAATATAATAGGCGGATGTATGGGGTCAACCGGACCTGCTTCAATAAACCCCAAGACGGGAAAGCATTATGGACTGGACTTCCCTATTATTACAATAAAAGATATGGTAAATGCACAGAAACGATTAATTGATTATCTGGGCATAAAAAAGTTATTTAGTGTAGTAGGCGGGTCAATGGGCGGAATGCAGGTTCTTCAATGGAGTGTATCATATCCTGATATGTGCAATTCTGCAATTGCCATTGCAACTGCGCCTTATCTCTCTGCTCAAGCAATAGCATTTGACGAAGTAGGAAGGCAGGCAATCATTTCCGACCCGAACTGGAATAACGGAAACTATTACAAAACCGGCAAAATTCCGTCTAAAGGACTCTCGATTGCAAGAATGATAGGACACATAACATATCTCAGTGAAGAATCAATGCATAAAAAATTCGGACGGCGGCTTCAGGCAAAACAAAAATACAGTTATAAATTTTTAACAGACTTTCAGGTAGAGAGTTATCTGCATCATCAGGGAGATACCTTTGTACGCCGTTTTGATGCAAATTCGTATCTGTATGTAACAAAAGCAATGGATTATTTCGACATAACCAGAGGCTTTAAATCTCTGACCGATGCTTTCAAGAGAGTCTCGGCCAAATATCTTGTCGTAACTTTTACATCTGACTGGCTTTTTCCTATTTCACAGGGTAAAGCTATTGTTACTGCGCTAAGAAATAATTTAAAAGATGTATCGTATCTTGAAATAGAATCATCATACGGCCATGATGCTTTTTTACTGGAAGTAGACACCTTAACAAAAGCAATTAAAAATTTTTTTAATAGTATGGAAAAATAATTATGCTGAATTTAATCAGATATGATTTAAAATTAATTACGGATTTAATTGACAATAAGAGCAAAGTACTGGATCTCGGGTGCGGAAACGGAGATTTATTGTCTTATCTGAAAAACAAAAAAGAAGTAATACCTTACGGCGTTGAAATATCCGAAAAAGGAATTATGAACTGTATAAAAAAAGGTGTCCCTGTGTTTCAGGGAGATATAGATGAAGGGCTAAAAGACTTCAGGACAAAATCATTTGATTATGTGATTTTAAGCCAAACTCTTCAGGCAACTAAAAAACCTTATTATGTTTTAAAAGAGATGCTTAGAGTCGGAAAAAAATGTATAGTAAGTTTTCCGAACTTCGGTTACTTCAGAATTCGTTTTTTTCTTTTATTTAAAGGGAAAATGCCGATAGTAAAAACAATACCGTATCACTGGTATAATACCCCGAACATCCATCATTTGACAATTAAAGATTTTTATGATTTCTGTAAAGAGAACAATATAAAAATACTGAAGAAACTTTTCCCGCATTCAAGCAGAGGAAAAGATAAAATAATAAATCTGTTTCCGAATTTTTTTGCTCAGCATGCTATATTCCTGATATCAAAAGACACAGCCCCAAATAGAAAGAACTAAAATTTCAATTTAGAAACATCTACAATTCTTACACCGCGATAGTAATATCTTAAAATTTGATAATATTTATATCCTTTTTCAGCCATAGTTTTAGCGCCCCATTGACACATACCCACTCCATGCCCCCAACCGTTGCCTATAAACTCAAAATAATCTTTATATCTTCTTACTCTAAATTTTGTACTTTTTAATTTTCTTATACCGAGAATTATTCTAAATTTATTTCCCTGTATTATTTTTCTATTTTTTCGCCCAATAATTTTTACTTCAATCCATCTGCCGGAAACACTTCTTCTTGCAGGTACAATAGCACGAATATCAGAAAAGAAATACCCTGCTTTTTTTAACAAAGTTAAAATTTCTGTTTTTTTAAATTTAGCTGTCCATCTGTAATACGGAGAGTTTTTGCAATAATTACATGTTACTCCCCGCAGATAAGGAAGTTTTTTTCCCCATACTTTTTCAGCACTTTCAGTATGCCCGCCGCAGGCTGAATGAAAAAATGCTTCCACAATCTCATTTCTGTACACCATAACCAAATTACGGGTATCTTTGACAGCTTTGTTAAATACATTACTTTCATTACCAAAACCTCTATAAACCTGAGAAAAGGTCGAATCAGTTAAATCATATAAATTATTCTTATTATTTTTCATTATATAATAAGCAAAAGAACGAGCAGCTATTGCCTGTGCTTTTATAACCTCTAAATTCCATTTAGGTGAAATTTCATTAGGCAATACGCCTTCAAGATACTTTTCAACATCAAGGATATTTATATACCACAAATATTCGTTTCTCAAAACTAAAAGAAGATTACCGGTATACTTTCTATTATTAAATCTAAAAAAAGTATTCCGCTGTTGCTGTTCAATAAGAATCGGGCCGGTAAAAACACCAACATCACTTATCTTTATTTTTCCGTCTATCATACTGAAAACAAATTTTGAATCAGTATTTACCGTAGTTATAACTTTATTGGTAGTTAAATTAAGGAGCAAATAACCTCTGGGCAGATATAACGAAGTTTGATAATTACTTTTTTTCAGCAGCACCTTAATATCAGCAGCAATTAAGTCAGAGAAAAAAACAGTAAGCAGAAATAAAATATAAAATAATCTAAAAATCATAACCAATAGAAAAAACACCCTGCCAGTATTTTAAAGGTTTAATAGATGAACCATCCCACGGAGTTGCCCAATCTATTCTAAATCTATAATATCCTATTCCGAATCTTATTCCCCAGCCAAGTCCTGATTTCAAATCCAGAAATTTAAATCTGCCGTCGTTATACCCGAACCGCCATTTTTTTATATTATCAAATGCTGTACCCATATCAAGAAAAAACAAAGCTCTTAAATTTCGTATATTAAAAGTAAAAGGCCAGGCAATCTGGATAATATTTATAAACGGATATCTATATTCAAAATTAAGCAGTCCCATTCTTTTACCGGAATAGGCATAATATTTATGGCCTCGGACTGTATTGAAACCGCCTATGTGAAATTTATTCTTTTCACTGTCTTTACCCCATACAGAACCGTATTTAAAATCAATTGCAAAAGTATATTTTTTGTACATTAAAAAATATTTTCTTAAATCCAAATAAGCCATATCAAAAAACCAATCTTTTGAAGTTATGTTTAAAGATTTTTGAAAAAGCAGTCTGCCTCTAAAACCATATATTGGTCCTGTTTCACCCCATAAAATATTATCATATATAAAAGAAACCGTGGCAGTATTAATATTCACATCAATATTATCTTCCGGAGTATCATCATAATGTTTTATGTACTTCATACTCAAAATTTCCATATCAGCCCTAAAAAATTTCGAGAATGGATATTGCGCCAGCAGGTTAATGCCATAGCGTCTGAGATAATAAAGTGAATAAGAATAATCATAAGTTGTAACATCATAAGAATAAAAATAATAATCTTTTAAATGGAATAATGCCAGTCCCATATTTAACCTGTAAGCGAGATAGTAATAAACAAGATTAAAATTAAAATCATTATTTCCGGATAGGAAGTCAGTAGCAAGCATAAAAAGATGATTACCTAAAATATCACTAAAACCAAGTTGTGTAAACCCTCCAAAGCCGTAAGAAGAACTGTAAGCAAAACCGCCTGTAATCCAGTCAGGAGTAAACTTTAAAGAATAGCCGGATTTTTTAGAATCCTCATTAAGATTAAAAGCAGATTGAAGAGAATCGCTTTTATTTGAAATAGAATCAGTTAATTTTAGACTTTTATTGGTATAAAATTCTTCCGGGATTTTCATTCTGAATATATCCTGCCCCATTTTATTATAACCAGAAAATACCAATTTTTTATTATCCGGAGAAAAAGACGGAGAGAAAACTCCGGTAATCACATCGGTAATTTTATATTCATCTTCACTAATAAGTTTCTCCGGATTTTTAAAATTATATACTCGTTTTAAATAAATATTAAAATAGTTATCTCTATCTGAAACAAAAGCCATTAATTTTCCGTCCCGGCTTATAACAGGAGAAATATTTACACCTGAAGAAGATACTATTTTGATAATCTTTTTAGTTTTCACATTAAGTGCAAAGATTTCATTATACTTAGACAGGTATCCTTTATCCCTATTAGAAGTAAAAATAATGTATTTTCCGTCCGGTGACCACACAGGATAAGTATCAAAATAAACATCATCAGTCAGTCTTATTAAATTTTTTCCGTCAAAAGAAATAATATATATATCCTCT
>CAYQNP010000220.1:0-20538 GCA_964418785.1 uncultured Spirochaetia bacterium
ACTATTACTGCACAAACATCATTTGAATTAACATTAAACTCTTTTAATTTTTCTTCAAACAAACTAAAATCTGTATTTTCTGTCCAATACCCGTCAGGAAACGGAATCTGATATATATCGGGATCAAGATTAGGTATCCATTCTTTTAAAGCAGGGATACCGCCTATCATTTGAGCACCAAGGGTTCTGCCGTGAAATGCACCTTCAAAACTTATTATAATTTTTTTTGTATCAGATATATTCTTGCCCCATTTTCTGCTCATTTTCAGGGCAGCCTCAACAGCTTCTGAACCTGTAGTCAATATAAAAACCTTATCCAATTTTTCAGGCGTTATTTCAACAAGTTTCTTTGCAAGGTTTAATCTCACTGTATTCGGGAAACAGTAATTATGCATAAGTTTTTTATCAAGCTGTTTTCTTACTGCTTCAACTATTTCCGGGTTACTATGGCCTGCATTAGCGACCAGCACACCGGAAGACCAATCAAGCCATTTGTTTCCGTACGCATCATACACATAAACGCCTTCAGCCTTATCCCATACAACAGGCGGCTGTCCGCTCATTGAAATCGGCTCATACTTTCTCAATTCATTTAATATGTCGATTGATTCCGGCACAGGTATCTTAGTCACGATTCTCCGGTTTTCAGTTTCCACCCTCGGCACATCCTGAGGCTCCAGAGTAAAAATATCAAACAAACTCATATTCAACTCCTCCATAATTATTAAGAATTTCTTAATAATTATAAATATTAAAAATAAAAAGTCAAGTATTTTTTATGATTTTTTTACACCTAATGCCAATTAACCTTAAAAACAAGAGAAGTTTCTATACTCCGACTATATCATCGACAATAACTGTAACGCCGCCGAGGAAAACATTAAGGTCATTAACATCTGTATACTGAACTTTTATTCTATTATTCTCTTCAACACCCACAATAGGTATAGACATCATCTCTTCAAGATATTCAATTTTAAGGACATTTAAAAACTCTTCGCCGGCATATATCATTTCACCGCCTATCAAAATTGCATCCGGGTCAAAAATATTAGATAAGACAGCGAGTCCTCTTCCCATAAAAGAAAATTTCTCTTTTAATTTAGAATGTGCAAGTTTATCACCTTTCAGCGCTTCACGAATAATTATTCGTATATTCAAATTATCAGTATATTTTTCAAGTGCACTTGAAACGCCGTCTTTAAGGGAAGACTTTATATTATCAATCAAACTTTTTCCTGTAGCTACAGCCTCCATACAGCCGTATTTTCCGCAATAGCATCTTTTACTGCTTTTATCATCGACCACTACATGTCCTATTTCTCCGGACATTCCGGAAGAGCCTTCATACAATTTTCTGTTTATAATTATCCCCATACCGATACTCATTCCCCAGTTAATGTACAAAATATTATTTAATTTTTTATTAATATCGTGTTTCAATTCTCCCACAGCTGCGCTATTAGGATAATTAAGAATATAAGGCGATAAATTATATTTTTTTAATATAGCGGAATGCAGATCGACTTTTCCCCAGCCTTTGTGTTGAGAATGCATATAAACTTTATTATTCACGACCACACCGCGCACAATAATACCAATTCCCCATATTTCATTATTTTCATTTTGTGCTATCAAGTTATCCACTAAACCCGTAAGTTGTTTAAGAAAACTCTCATATCCCTGATTAATATCATACTCAATTTTTGTTCTATACAATATTTCACCTGAAAGGTTTAAAATAGCGCCGTCAAGGTATTTGGTTTCTTCTTTAACAACAAACACTCTACCTGCATCAGGATTAAAAACGACCCCTCTTCCTGGACGGCCTGCGCCGTTATTGTCCTGAGGTATTCTTACAGAATTATCAATGATTAATTTTTTTTTCAATAAATCTCTTGTAAGGTCTGATACTGCAGTAGGGCTTAACTTTAATTTTTTAGCAAGTTCTATACGCGCAATAGGGCCATGCAAATAAATATTTCTTAAAATCAACTGTTCATTATAATTTTTTATTTTCGACAAAGCATCTTTTGTACCCATTAACCCACCTATATGAAAAAATTATTTATACAAAAAAAAAGCATCTTTAAGAGCGAAAAACTCTTAAAGATGCTTTTACTTTTATTTTTATAAAATTTATGCTATTTATTAGCAGTTTTCTTTGAAGCAGAACCGCCTTTTAAGACTCTAATCCTCGAATTTTCCAGATCACATATATAAAAATTCCCTTTACCGTCCCCATAAATATCAACAGGATGAGAAATAAGAGCAGCAACTGCAGGAGAACCGTCACCTGCAAATCCGAATTCACCAAGTCCTGCTATAGTAAATATTTTATCATTAGCAACATCCACTCGTCTTACTCTTGAGTTCATAGAATCTGAAATATATACCTGACTTCCGTCTGTCCACAAACCATAAGGTGTATTTAACTTCTCCTTTGTAGCAGCAAGGACATCACCATAATATCCCGGAATACCAGGCAATCCTGCTATAGTAGAAATCTTACCGTCTTTAGCTACTTTTCTTATAATATGGTTATCTTTATCAGAGATATATAACGCACCATTTGCAGGGAAAGCATCCCATGGAGTTCTCAAATTAGCGATATTAGCAAGTTCACCGTCACCGCCATATCCGCCTTTTCCTGTACCTGCTATTGTATAAATAAATCCTTTTTTAGGATTTTTAATAATATTTTTATTTGCATCACCTGCAATTGTTCCACCCATATAAACTACTCTTATTCTGTGATTATAAGTATCAGTAATATAGATATTTCCGTTTTTATCAAGTGTTACGGAAGAAGGATAAGCAAGATCAGCTTTTTCAGCAGGACCGTTATCACCGCTGTAACCGAATCTTCCAGAACCGGCTATTGTTCTTATAATACCAAACTCATTAACCATTCTAATCTTATTATTTCTGGTATCAGCAATATAAATTCTTACTTTCTTTTTTTCTTTATCAACGGTTTCAACATATACACCCATTGGAAAAGCAAAATTTACTTTAACAGCTTTCTGTTCATCGCCGTTATATCCGAAAACCCCGTTTCCAGCCACAGTATAAATAACACCAAGGGTATCTATTTTTCGTATTCTGTTATTTTGTGAATCAGCAACATAAATATTACCCAATTCATCTAAACATACTCCCATTGGAGTATATAAAGAGGCATTAACAGCCATTATTCCATCGCCATTATATCCAACTGTACCATTTCCCACAACAGTATCAATTATCAGTTCTGCCGGCAATGTAGCAGTAAAGAACATTATTATTAAAGCACTCAGCACTATCTGTAACCTTTTCATTGTGTTACCTCCGTTTAATTTAATTTCCTTAAAAGAATTATATCATATATAATTTAATTGTCAATAAAAAAATTCAATTTTTTCCCGAATATCAGCATTTATAAGCCTTGACTTTATAACTGAAAATATTATATATTAATAAACTTATAAAAGGAGAGTTAAGTATGAAAATAAAGAATCTATTTATTACACACATTATAATATTACTGATAACAGTTACACATTTATATTCTGAAGGACTTACTTTCGATACTATAAAGGATATAGACATAACATCCTCTTATTCTATAAACAGTGACAAAACTATAAATGTAAAATTAGATTTCAAAATAAACGGAGAAGTACACATTCAGAAAAACGATTTATTACGCTTCAGCATAAAAAATAAAGATTTCCAATTAATAAATATAACTTACCCTGCCCCTGATAAATGGAAAAATAATCCTGTATTTAAAGACGAATTTTCTATTACTATTATTCTAAAAAATTTAAACAATACAGAAAAAGCATCTATTCCAATAGAGGTTAATTATCAATGCTGTGATGAGATTACAGAAATGTGTTATATGCCGGTATCAAGAATTATAACAGTTGATTATAACATTGAGGGCAGCACTTCCGCCAGCCAATCACTTTCTGAAAAATTTAAAACAGCATTAGACACGAATATATTTATTGCATTTCTTCTTGTATTTATAGCAGGATTTCTGGCATCATTAACGCCGTGTGTATATCCCATAATACCGATTACAATAGGATATATAGGGAGCAGAAGCAGTCAAAGCAAATGGAAAGGTTTTATACTTTCATTATTTTTTGTACTGGGATTATCAATAACATATTCTATATTAGGGATAATAGCGGCAAAAACAGGTTCTGTATTCGGGAGCATTATGCAGACTCCTGTTGTATTAGGGATAATAGCATTAATATTTATAATAATGTCGTTAAGTATGTTCGGGGCATTTGACATTCAGTTACCACCATCAATATCTGCAAAACTGCAAAGTCATGGACAGAAGAAAGGGATAGCAGGTGCAATAATAATAGGGATGATTACAGGTTTAATCGCAGCGCCCTGTGTTGGTCCTATTATAATATCTCTGCTGGCGTGGATCGCAAAAACAGGAAGCATATTACTCGGATTCTGGCTATTATTTGTTTTTGCATGGGGAATGGGAATTCTATTCATAATAATAGGAACCTTTGCCGGCGCATTAAGTGCTATGCCTAAATCAGGCAAATGGATGGAATTTATAAAATATTTCTTCGGAATACTTTTATTAGCAACAGGATTTTACTATTTACATATTGTTTTAACTATTTCTTTATACTACATATTACTGGGAATTGCCATAATAATACCGGGCACATTTGCATTTTCAACTGAATCAAAAGACTGGAAAGCAAAATTATATTCAGCATTAAAATATATAATAATTATTATAGGTGCTTTCTACATATTTGCTGGTCTTTTAAAAATATATTCTAAAGATTTAATCTTAACATCACCAACCAGACAAGTAAATTTAACAGATACTTTCAATTTCGATTATACAGATAATGACGCAAAAGCGTTCGAAGATGCCAAGAAAAACAGAAAACCTCTTTTTATAGATTTTTATGCTGACTGGTGTGCAGAGTGTAAAGAGTTAGAAGAAAAGACCTACAATGACCCTGAAGTTAAAGAAAAATTAAAAAATTTTATAACATTAAAAATGAACTTTACAAAGAAAAGCGAATGGACTAAAAATAAAACAGAACAGTATAAAATAGCAGGATTACCAACAGTTATATTTTTCAATCCTGACGGAAAAGAGATATACAGATTTTTCGGATTTAAGGACAAAAAAGAATTTTTAAATATAATTAACAAAATACAATAAGAGAGGTTTTATATGGGAAAAGTAAAAAAATTAGATTCTTCTAATTTCAATGAATTTTTAGAAGAGACAACGGAGAAATTAGGGATAATAGATTTTAGTGCAACATGGTGCGGGCCGTGTAAAAAAGTTCATCCTATTATAGATGAGATTTCAGAAGAATATCAAGAGGAAGTAACAGCAGGATTGGTAGATGTCGGGGATTCACCAGATATTGCTCAGCAATACGGAGTAATAAGTGTTCCGCAGGTACTTTTTTTTAAAAACAAGGAACGAGTTGAGACTGTTTTTGGTGCAGTATCAAAAGAGAAATATTTAGAAACAGTTAAAAAATTTATATCTTAGAGCCACTTTATAGAAAGAGCATTAGTAGGACAGACAGATACACACAATCTGCAGCCAAGGCATTTATCTTCATTAATCAAAGGGTACCCGGTATCAGGTTCTATTTCAATTGCCTCATGTCCTCCGTCTCTGCAGGCAACAAAGCACTCACGGCACTTAACACAAAAATCTTTATTACTAAAGAAAGCAACCGGTTTGCCTTTTCTCGGCAGTTGTTCATGTTCGACTATTTTATCCAGGCTTTTTCCTATAATATCCGATACACTTTGAAATCCTTTTTCTTCCATATAGAAAGATAGGCCGTCTGTCAAGTCATCTATTATATCAAATCCATAATGCATAACAGCAGTTGCAAACTGAACAGTATAAGCGCCGACAGCCATAAACTGGACAGCGTCCTCCCATGTAGTAGGTCCGCCTGTACCTGTTATAGGCAATCCAACCTCTTTTGCTATTAAAGAAATAGTTCTTAAAGTAATAGGTTTAATAGCAGGACCGGAATATCCGCTGAAAGTAGATTTGTCGTGAACTTTCGGATAAGGCACAAAATCATCAACATCTATTCCCATTAAAGAAGGGACAGTATTACTGGCGCATATAGCATCAGCGCCGCCGTTTTTCACTGCTCTGGCAACTGCAACAATATCTGTAACCTGAGGAGTTATTTTTATAACAACCGGGACATTAGTTGCAGCTTCTTTAACCCAGGAAGTTACTTTTTCCGTAGCATCTATACTCTGCGACAACATAGCACCCGGTGCTTCACCCATACTCCCTTGAGGGCAGGAAAAACTGCATTCAATTATATCCACACCTGCATCTTCAAGTCTTTTAACAAGCAGCTGCCATTCTTCCTTTTTACTTCCCATTATACTTACAATAACTATTTTTTTAGGGTACTTTTTTTTCAGGTACTTTACTCGTTTTTCAAGTTCGTCAATATGATATTGTGAAATCAGATCTATATTTCCCATACCAATTAATTTTTCATTACTATACGAATTATAAGACATCATAGGATAAACGAGCGGGACAGGTGTTCCTTCTACAGAGGTTGTTTTAAGCACAGCGCCTGCCCAACCGTGTTCAAAAGCGCTTTCAACCATACCAAGTTCGTCACTCGGTGGTGCGGCTGCTAAAATAAAAGGATTTTCAAATTCTCTACCCACAAAATTTACGCCCAATTCTATACCGTTATATTTCATAACAACCTCCTGTAAGCAGTATTAATCTTATAAGCAACAAAAATTAAGCAGAATTACAATAAAAATATTTATGCAGTAAAAGCCTTTAACAATTTGTACACAGTATCTTTTAAATCTTTTCTATGGACAACCATATCAATCAAGCCGTGTTCAAGAGCGAATTCACTTCTCTGAAATCCTTTCGGCAATTTTTGTTTAATAGTTTGCTCAATAACACGCGGGCCGGCAAACCCTATCAAAGATTTAGGTTCACCGATTATAACATCGCCGAGCATAGCAAAAGAAGCAGTAACACCGCCTGTTGTAGGGTCAGTTACAATTGAGATAAAAGGCAGGTGTGCATCACCGAGCAGGGCAAGTGCAGCTGAAGTTTTAGCCATTTGCATAAGAGAAAAAATCCCTTCATGCATTCTGGCACCACCTGATGCAGAAACAATTACCACCGGCATTTTCATTCTAATAGATTTCTCTATTAATCTTGTTATTTTTTCTCCGACAACAGAAGCCATACTGCCGCCGAGGAAAGAAAAATCAAGGACTCCGAACCCGATTTTCATTCCGTTTATTTTCCCACTGCCGGTTACAATTGCTTCATTCATTCCAGTCTTCTTTCTTGCTTTTTTCACTTTTTCCACATATGAACCGCTGGCATCACTGAAATCAAGAGGATTTGAACTCAGCAGATTACTGTTGCATTCTTTAAAACTTTTCGGATCAAGGAAGGTTTCAATCCGTTTTTTATTATTTATTCTAAAGTGATAATCACATTTAGGACACACATACAAATTTTCTTTTAATTCGTCATTATGAATCATTGCTCCGCATTCAGGACATTTAGACCATTGACCTTCAAATATTTTTTCATTTGTTTCTAACTTTTCAGGTATTCTTTTCTCATCGCTGTCTTCTCTTACAAACCAATTCTTCATTAAAACAAACCTCCATTATTTTACTACTATATAATAGACATTATTTTATTATCGTCAAGTAATTCTTTTTTTCTAAACATATTAATAAAAGCTTTTGCAAGAGACGGGTCAAATTGGGTGCCGGCGCATTTTTTTATCTCAGCAATAGCAACTTTATGAGGCAGACCTTTTCTATAAGGTCTATCTGAAGTCATAGCATCATAAGTATCTGCAAGCGCAATAATTCTGCCCATTAACGGTATTTCATCCTCTTTAAGGCCATCCGGATAACCATGCCCGTCCCATCGTTCGTGATGATTTCTTATACCCGGAAGAATATCTTTTAATTCACTAATCGGTTTTATAATTGATTCGCCAATACCGGGATGTTTTTGTATTTCTTTATACTCAGAATCCGTAAGTTTTCCGGGCTTCCCTAATATACTCTCATCAATTCCTATTTTACCGACATCGTGCAGCAAGGCTGCAAGTTGAATCCGTTCAATAAACTCATCATCAAATCTTAGATATTTTGCAAGCATAATACTGTATTTTGTAACTCTTTCAGAATGGCCCCGAGTATATTTATCTTTTGCTTCAATTGCATTTACTATAGATTTTACTGTACTTAGAAACAATCTGTGCAGTTCCTTATAATACTGTGCATTCTGTATTGCAATTGCAGACATATTGGCAAGAGCAACAAATACATCCATATCTTCTTTACTGAAAGACAGATGTCCTTTTTTATTAACAGCCTCAATTGCGCCTATTACTTTATCATTAGCAATCAAAGGAGCTCCTATTAAATTATAAGTTTTAAAACCTGTTTTCTTATCAGTTCCCTTATAAAACCGTTTATCTTTTTTTACATCATTTACAATTATAGATTTTTTATTATCAACTATCCAGCCTGCAATTCCTTTTCCGGATGGAATAATAACGCTTTTAATTTTAGAACTTTTTTTACCGGTAACAGTATGAAAAACAAGATCGCCCTTTTCATTTTTAAGCATCAGGGATACACCCTCCGTCCCCATTAACCGTCGGGCTTCATTCATTATTTGAGAAAGCAATCTGTTTAATTTTAAAGTAGAACTTAAAATTTTACTCGATTCTATTAACAGCAAAGCTTCCCTGATTTTCTTTTTATCTTTATATGCAGATATAACTTTTTTTATGTATCCTGTCAAAATATCCTTATACACTTCTATTTTACTATTCTGAACAGGTTTTAATGATACAGTTTCAATATACAAATGAAAAAACTCATTTCTTTCAACAATATAAGGTTTTATTAAATACTGATTTCCATAAATTTTATATTCAAACAATCTCACAGGATTTACTATTGGAATCGGTCTTTTTTTTATTTTTGCAACAGCAAGTTTATTAAAATTTTCAGATAATAATTTTTTTACACTTCTATTATTATTTATTAACAAATCTTTATTTTCAAAGGCAGGATCCTGAAAGGAGAGAGATACAATCAAATCAGCGCAATCCAATTTTTTAGAGAAATAAGCATTTATCTGTTTTAAATTTTTCTGCAAGTTTTTAATTTCAAAATCATAAAGTACATTTTTTAAGTATACAAAAGGGTTATTATTCATAATAAATTAAAAAGGCTTAATGACTATTTCTTCATCTTTTAAATCAAGCAACTGATAAATTCTTACAGGTTTAGATTTTCCCTTTACACGAATAATATCCAGTTCACGGGCAATAACCTTATCTTTAACCTTTTCATAAGTTGCTTCACTGATAATAATAGGTATAGTAGGAGTTATACCGTAGACTTTATTAGTACCTTCAAGTCTTGAGCCGAGGTTTACCTCATCACCCATAAGTGTATAATCCATTCTGCTTTTAGAGCCCATATTTCCTACAGTCATTATACCGGTATTAAGGCCTATACCTATTCTCAATTTAGGTTTACCTTCACTCTCCCATTTAGGATGCAGCACTTCTTTTAGATATTTAATCTGAGCGAGAGCAGCCTTACAGGCGCGATAAGCATGGTCCGGCTGAGCAACAGGTGCTCCCCAGAATGCCATAATTTCATCACCAACATATTTATCAAGAGTGCCTTCATATTGAAAAATTATTTCAGTCATTGCAGAAAGATACTCGTTAAGCAAAGCAACGAGTTTCTGCGGTTCTCCAAGCTGTTCTGAAATAGTTGTAAAAGAACGAACATCTGAAAACATAACAGTAATTTCTCTATCTTCACCGCCAAGCTGTAATGCTTTAGGATTTTTCAGCAATTCATCTACTACTGTTTTAGAAACATAATTAGAGAATCTGTCTTTAATAAATTTTTTCTCTTTTTCTTCTGTTAAAATTCTATAAAGCAAAGTTCCAATATAACTGAAAATAATCGCAAACAAAGGAGTAGCAAAAAGCATTATTTTATTATAAACAGGGAATACATAAAAGAATACTGTAAAAAACAGGCCTATTATTAACAGCACCATTAAAATACCGCTGAAAGCTATTTTCAGACGAGGCGCTGCAAGACCTATAACAAGCCCTATAAAAATAATTATTAACAAATTAAACCAGTCAGGCATATAACTCAAGAAATCCCGCTGAATTAGAGTATTAAAAGCATTAGCATTATGTTCAATTCCATACATAACACCATGAGGAGACGGCCAGATATCGTGAGCCATTCCCTGTGCATAAGCACCTATAAATAATACCTTATCATTAAAATACTCCGGAGGGATAGAAAATACATCTTTATACGAATAATATTGAGATTGTCCTTTAAATTCCCCATGCCAGCCAACATAATTTATCATCATTTTTCCTGTTTCATCTATAGGTATAACTATATCTTCTGTCTTATACCCCGTGATATCTCCAAACTCATCTTTAATAGGAATTTGAGCATCTTTTAAAGTTATATTTTCGCCCAATTTTATTATTACATTCTCTTTCTTTACTTTAAAATATTCAAGAGCAAGAGCAAAAACTATCTGAGCATAATATTTATTATTAAATTTAACAATTAACGGGACTCGTCTGTATTTATCATCCTCATCAGATTCAATTACAGCATGTCCAAATCCGCCTGCTGTTTTCAACAGTTCAATTACAGGTATAGCGATATAGTTATAAGTAATCATTTTATCAGAACCAGGCGTTAAAGGAAAAGCTATCTTATCAAGATACGGCAATTTCTTTTTTATTCTATTCATATCTATTGCTTCAGACTTTTTTTCAAGGGGAAAATCGAAAAAGATATGTTCATGCTTATTATATTTTACGGCATTAAACAAAGCCCTGTCCTGAGCAGGTGTGGAATATTCACTAAAGAAAACGTCGAAAAACACTGCTTTTGGTTTTGCTTTTCTTAAATAATTTATTAATCGAGCATGTATACTTCTTTTCCACGGCCAGCGGCCAAACTCTGCTATAGCCTCTTCGTCTATACCAATAATAACAACATTCTCATTTAATCTGGGATTCTTTTTAATAACATCCCCCATCTTCATTGGAGCATCATTACGCATATTAAACATTCTATCTATAGAACCTAATTCGAGGTTATCAAGTATATTTGTTTCAAGATATAAAAAATACATTAATAAAGATATAGTCAGAGAAATTAATAAGTAATAGATGTGTTTAGTTTTAACTATCTTCTTTTTCTTTTCTTCTTTTTTTTCTTCAGCCATTTTATTCCTCCTAAAAGTATAATTACAAACAATATATAACTATAAAATCAATAGTCAAACTTTTTTTAAACAGTTAATTTTTATTTTTACTTTACAAATTTTTTTATATAGACCATAAGCAGCATAATATCAGAGGGGCGTATACCTATTATTCTGCTTGCCTGACCGAGAGTTGCGGGTTTAATCTCCTTTAATCTCTGTTTAGATTCAAGAGAAAGTCCTTCCACATTATCATAATCAAAGTCATCCGGGATTTTAGTCTGCTCCAGTTTTTGAAACTTCATTATCAACTTCATTTCCCGTTCAATATAACCTTTGTACTTTATATTTACATATAATGCGTTTATTATCTCACGATTAACATTTTCCAATTCATTATCAATTAATTTAAAATCTTCAGGACTAATTTCAGGTCTTTTAAAAAGTTCATAAATTCTGATTCCCTTATCCAATTTAATTTTATCTTTGAGGGCGGATTTATTAAATTCCTTTAAATGAATGGTATTAGATTGATAAAATTTAATTTTATCGTCTATAAATTTATATTTATCCTGCATTTTCTGATAATCTTCTTTTGAAACAAGTCCCAGGCTATAACCGTATTTCATTAATCGAAAATCCGCATTATCGCATCTAAGCATAAGTCTATGTTCTGCCCGAGCAGTAAACAAACGATACGGTTCGTCAACACCTTTTGTTATTAAATCATCAATCATTACACCGATATACGATTCAGATCTATCAAGAGTAAAAGGATGCTGCTTTTTAACATTTAAAGCGGCATTAATACCTGCGATTATTCCCTGCCCTGCTGCTTCTTCATATCCTGAAGTTCCGTTAATCTGTCCTGCGAAAAAAAGATTTTTTACTTTTTTTGTTTCAAGAGTGGCTTTTAATTCTGTCGGCTGAACAAAATCATACTCAATAGCATAAGCAGGTCTTAATATTTCAACATTTTCCAAACCGGGAATTGTTCTATAAAAATCGTACTGCACATCTTCAGGGAGAGAAGAAGACATACCGTTTACATAATATTCTTCAGTGTTTAAACCTTCAGGTTCCAGAAAAACCTGATGTTTTAATTTTTGAGGAAATTTAACAACTTTATCTTCTATAGACGGGCAATATCTTGGGCCTATACCTTCAATAACTTTAACAGGGCCGTATAATGGCGAAAAATCCAGATTATTTCTTATAATTTTATGTGTTTTTTCATTAGTATAAGTAAGGAAACAACTGACCTGCGGTCTTTCTATTTTATCGGTAGAGAAAGAGAAAGGGACAGGAACATCATCTCCTTTCTGTTCAATCATTTTAGAAAAATCAATACTACGCTTATTAACTCTTGCCGGAGTACCTGTTTTAAGTCGACCCACTTTAAATCCGAGTTCTTTTAAAGATAAAGACAGATTCTCTGCAGCAAACTCTTCTGCTCTGCCTGCAGGATATCTGTAAAGTCCTATATGAATAAGTCCTCTTAAAAAAGTTCCTGTAGTTAAAATTACAGTTTCAGCGTTATATTTAATTTTTCTTTTAGTTATAACACCTTTAACAACATTAAACTTATCCACTAAAATTTTTTCCACCATATCCTGTTTAATAGAGAGGTTATCAGTAATTTCCAGAGTATGTTTCATTTCGAACTGATATAATTTTTTATCAGCCTGAGCGCGTGGAGCCTGAACAGCGGGGCCTTTTTTAGTATTAAGCATTCTGAACTGAATACCTGTTTTATCAGTATTTTTAGCCATTTCACCGCCGAGGGCATCTATTTCTCTAACGAGATGGCTTTTTGCAATTCCGCCGATTGCAGGATTGCAGGACATTTGAGCAATAGAATCGAGGGATATAGTAATTAATAAAGTTTTAACACCCATCCGAGCAGCAGCCAATGCAGCTTCACTGCCTGCGTGGCCCGCACCTACTACTATTACATCATATTTTTCAGGAAATTCCAGGAAATCTTTCATTTTTATTATACAGCCACCTTAAAGATAACACAGAAAAGATAACTCATTATTAAAGCAATTACAGGGGTAGAGACCCAGCCTATAACAATATTAAACAGAGTTTTTTTATTTATAGTTCTCATACCTTTAACAATACCGATACCGAGTACAGCACCAATAATAGCCTGAGAAGTTGATACAGGGACACCTATAATAGCATAAATATGAACTGTTACTGCTTCACCGAGGATTGCAATTAAAGCAGAAAACCCGTCGAGCGGTACTAATTTTTTCCCTACAGTAAACATAACATTTTTACTGTAAGTTATAACTCCGAGAGCAATACTTAAAGAGCCGATAAGTGCAAGATAGAAAGCGGTATGTTCACCCCAGACAGGAGTAAAAACATTATAAAACACACCGGTTACATTAGCGACATTATTTGCTCCGAGAGCATAAGCGCCGTATATTCCGCCGAGGATAAGACCTGTTCTGATAATAAAATCCAATTTTATAAAACTCAAGTGCATTCTATTTATAATTGCAGATATAACAATATACAATATTATAGCAATAAACATAGCACCTATTGGGGTACCGATCCAGCATGCCACTACTTTAGACAGACTGCTGAAATTAACATTATGCTTATATATACCAACACCCAGAATACCGCCGACAACAGCCTGTGAAGTGGATACAGGAAGTTTTAAAGTAGTCATAACAGTAACGGTTATAGCACCTGAAAGTGAAGCGAAAAAGGCTGTCATTAAAGTCTGTGAAGCCAACCCGCCGAGAGTTTTTATTCCGCTTGTACCTTCTAATAAAGCACCTACAATTACAAAAATAGAAGTAAGTATAACAGCGGTTACATATTTCACCATACGCGAGGACACAGCTGTACCGAATACATTTGCCGCATCATTAGAGCCCAGGGACCAGCCAAGAAAAACTCCAGCACTTAAAAACTTCATATATTAAACCCTTACTTTAATATTTAAAATTGTAATAGCATCGCCAATGTTTTCACCGTAATCAGAGATGCTTCCTATTTCAAGGATTAATTCTTTCAGCAAGATTTTATCTGCTTTATCAATACTTCTGGAAGAGAATAATTTTTTAATTAAATCGCGTTCCTTATGGTCGGATTCACTTTCTATTTTATCAAGATCATCAAGAATAGGTTCTAAATCTTTTGGTTTCTGCAGCAGTGCCTTAACAGCATCTACAACTCTGTCTATAGATTTAATATTAATTTCCACAAGTTCCAGCAAATCCTGTTTCAAAATTTTCGGCACCTTTAAATTCTGCAAATCTATCATAAAAATTATAGACTCACATTTATTCGGCATTTTATCAATAAGTTCCAATAAATTAAGTAAATCTCTTCTGAATTCCGGTAATAATACTTTGCCGTATAAAAGGTGTTCTATATCCTTTCTTATATCGTCAGCAGAAGATTCAAAAGAATGAATTTTATCGGAAGATTTAGATACTATTTTTTTATTACCTTTAAGATTATTTTCCATTAATTTTTTAAACAAATCTTTAGCTTCCTGTATTGTATCAAGATATTTATAAATATTATTTTCAACTAATTTACCTTTCCCGATAAATAATTTCATAATAATTCCTCCTACTTGAAGTTAAGATTTAGAAACAACATCAACAATTCCGACAATAGCAGCATCGACCGGAATTTCTTCACTTTCAAAAGCCTGAGGAGCATCACGGCTTGTAACATAAAACACAATTTCTCCCCGGTTTGCCTGTTTAATTGCATCTGCAGCAATCAAAGGTTCGTCTATAGGTTCTAAATCTTCATTTAACGGCTGAACAACATTAAGTTTAACATTATTATAAGATTCAACTTTTCTGGATGCAACCACTGTTCCAATAACCTTTCCCAATTTCATATTTATTTTATTTCCTTATTATCAGTTTTATTATAAATCATTTTATCATTGACTTCCAATTCATCGACAATAGCAACAATAGCGGCATCGACCGGAAGTTTTTTTGTATACTCAGTCATACGGGACGAACTTCCGCTGACAACGACCACAATTTCGCCTTCTCCGGCACCAACAGTATCAAGAGCAACAACGATATTATTGGTAAGTTTTCCGTTCATATCCATTAATTTTACAATATATAATTTCCCGCCTGTTAATTTTTCATCCTTTTTTGTAGCAACAATAGTACCGCAAATTTTTCCTATTTCCAAATTTATACTCCTTATTTTACAGAATATACAACTTTTCCATTACATTCAATAACATCCACAATAGCAACTATAGAATTATCAATAGGTTTATCATGAGTAACTTTAGTCATTCTTGCAGAACTGCTTTTTACAGTCAGGACGAAATCACCTGCTTTTGCACCCACAGTATCTGCAGCAACTTCATACTTATTTTTTTCTTTTCCGTTTTCATCAACCAATTGGACAAGTCTGATAGTATTTCCTTCTATTTTCTCATCTTTGACAGTTGCAACTAATTTACCTACTACTTTACCCAATCTCATAAATTACACTATCCTGAAATAATCAACAAGGGCGCATCTACGCATTCGTGTAAAAGTACTGGCTGTGGTAATACCCTCACCGGTAGTACCTGCTATAGTGAAAGTTGTAGTTCCCTCGCCGGTTACACCCAACCCTGCATAAGACGGTCCGTTTTTAACAAAAATAGAGACATTTGATACTCTTGCCATTTTATCCAGAGCTTTTAGATTTAAAGAATGCATAATTGCAGTATGATGAAATCCATGTTCATATTTAACAGCAAGTTCAATAGCTTCATCAACATTTTTCACTCTCACAATAGGCATAAAAGGCATTAACTGTTCTGCTTTAACAAAAATATGGTCTGCCTCAACTTCACCTATAAGAAGCCTGTATGAATCGTCAAGCCCTTTTATTCCTATTGATTCTGCAAGAACCCTTGCATTTCGTCCGACAAGTTTTCTATTCATAACAGGGTGTTCTTTAGTTCTATCTATTATTGCGACTTCACTCAACTGATTAATTTGATTATAATTCAATTCACTGCAATGATAATTCAAGAGTTCCTGTTTTAATTTATCAGCAACGCTATCCACGACAAAAATTTCTTTTTCTGCAGTACAAAAGATATTATTATCAAAAGTACCGCCGTCAACAATATATTTCGCAGCTTTTTTAATATCAGCAGTTTCATCCACAATAACAGGAGGATTACCGGGTCCTGCTGCAATTACTCTTTTAGGATGTTTCAAAGCTTCATTTACCACGCCGGGGCCGCCTGTAACTGTAATAAGATTAACTTCAGGGTGGTCAAAAGACTGCTGCGTTGTTTCAATTGTAGGATTAGCCAGACATGTCAATAAATTTGCCGGGCCTCCGGCAGATTTAATAGCATCATTTATAATCTGTAATCCGTATAAAAAAACTTTCTTTGCACCGGGATGCGGATTAAAAAACACTGCATTACCTGCTGCTATCATACTAATAGCATTATTTATTAAAGTAGGTACAGGATGAGTAGATGGTGTAACAGCAGAAATAACTCCATATGGTGCCCGTTCCACAATGGTTAATCCATTATCACCGCTGCATGCTTTTGTTTCCAGATCACTAACACCGGGTGTCTGATCAGACGCAATGTGCATCTTTTTTATTTTATCTTCTACCCGGCCCATGCCTGTTTCTTCATAAGTTCTTTTTGCAATATCTTCTGCATATTTTTTACCTGCTTCTCTTATGGCTATTATTATCTTTTTTCTTTCTGAAAGCGATAATTTACTTAATTCTTCAAAAGCCTCACGGGAAGCATAAATGGCACTATTTAAATCATTAAATATACCATTACCGGTAGAGTCAATTGCAGGGGACGATTGTATGTTTATATTTTTATTTTTTATGCCGCTAACATCGTCCCGATTAGTAACAACGGTTTTAACAACCTCAGACACAATCTGTTCTATTACATTTTTATCCAGATTCAAAATCTAACCTCTTTAACAGAAATTCAGATTAACCTTCGGCTTTTTCTATTTCACTTGCGCTGCCGATAGGAAATATACTTTCAAGACTCTTATGAGGTCGAGGAATAACATGAACAGATACTAATTCACCTACTTTTTGAGCTGCTGCTGCGCCTGCATCAACTGCTGCTTTTACAGCTGCAACATCGCCACGACAAATTACAGTAACATATCCGCCACCGACTTTTTCATATTTTACTAAAGATACTTTAGCAGCCTTTGCCATCTGATCTGCAGCTTCAATTGAACCTACTGCACCTTTTGTTTCAATCATTCCTAATGCTTCGTAACCCATAGTTTTCACCTCGCAATATATTTTTTTATATCACAAAAATATATATCCTGATTTTTAAAAGGCAAGTATTTTTTTATATTTTTTGTTAAATTTTTATATTTTACGATAGAAAAATTAATTAAAACTGCCACTCACATAAAACTTGACTTTGCCTTAATTTTTTATAATATAAAACAATGAGATTTTTCAGCATTATTTTTATTATAAGTGCACTTTTTCTGCATTGCTCTAACGATAGAAACTACAATAAGATAAGTGTGCTTTATTCAAAACATAACTCATATTACGATAAAGAATTAAAAAACAGCATTCAAGAATGGAAATTCGACAATAATTATTCATTAACAATTGACGAGCTCAATTATGATTCTCTCTCAGACATAAAAGAGAAAATCATAAATAACAAAAGCGGTATTATTATTGCAGAAACCGACAACTCAGAATTAACAAAGAAATTGTACTCTTTCAGCAGACATCACCATATTATCCTTAATTTAATAGCAAACAGCACCAATCATAAATATAATAATCTGTTTATAACAGATTATAAAGAATTAGGAAATAAAATCGCTTTTAATTTATATGACCTATCAAGAAGCAGAAGGAATATATTTATCTTGTATCTAAATAATAACTATATCGAAAGTTACTATAAAAAAGAATTAATAAAGGGATTTATTGAATTTTGTCATTCAAAACAGATAAGCATAATCACAAACACCTATACAAAAGATATAAATAAAGATAAAATAAAAATAGAATTAAGAAAATGGATAACTATATACAACAACAATATACGAGGAATATTTACAGAGAATGAGTCAATAGCTATTATGTTAATGGAACTAATTCGCAGAGCCGGAAAAGATGGAGAAATTAAAATTGCAAGTTTTGGTGCTACTATTGACGGAATAAACTCTATGCTCAAAATCGGACTTGCTGTAACAGGCGATATATACAGATTAAAATTATTTAGAAATGCTCTTGAATACTCAAAAACAAATAAACTATACATAAAAAGACAGAGGAAAATATTTTTTATTAAAGGAATAATATATAACCAGACGATACTGCTCGACAGATTATCAAAAAGTAAAAAATATTCTATCCAGCAATTAATAGCAGGCGACAAATAGACAGCAGGAGTAAATTTTATGGAAAATGATGTTCAGATAATAATTAAACATTTTAAAACAGATTATTTCAAAAAAGGCATAAAAATAATTGATTTAATGAACCGGGTAAAGATAAAAAACAAGAAAGATTATATTGCTGCTCTTGTGAACAACAAACTTGTAGATTTAAACTGGCATTGCAACTTTAATTGTGAAGTTGAATTTGTACCAACAGCAAGCACTTTAGGATTAAAAATCTATCGCCACACAGCAACACATATACTTGCATTTGCTGTAAAGAACATTTTCAACAAGGACATACTGAGAATTGGTCCGTCTATAAACAACAACTATTATTTTGATTTAGAGGGTATTAAAGAGATAGATTCCGCTTTATTGAAAAAGATAAAAAACGAATTTGAACGCTTAATCAAAGCAGATTATCCGATAAACATTGAATTTATGGAAAAAGAAAAAGCAATAAAATATTATAAAAAGAAGAAGCTGCCGGAGAAAGCGAAATTAATACAATTTCTCCATGTAGAATCTATAAAATTTTATACAATAGATAACTTTAAAGAAATGTGTTTAGGGCCATTGGCTCCGTTTACTTCATATATTAAACAGTTTAAAATAATCAAATATCCGCCCGGACTATTATTACAATTTCCGGAAGCAGAAAAAAACAAATTAAAAATAAAATCTTTAAAGACACCGAAGAAATTAAGCAAAGTATTTCTTGAAACCAGAGGCTGGTATGAAGAACAAGGGGTTTCAAATGCAACAGAATTAAATGAAATTATAACAAACAAAAAATTATCCGACCTGATTAATATTGCTGAAGCATATCACGAAAAAAGAATTGCGCAAATCGCAGATATGATAACAGCAAAAAAAGATCACATAAAATTAATATCCATTGCCGGGCCTTCATCTTCAGGAAAAACTACATTTGCAAAACGACTTTCAATACAATTAAAAGTAAACGGTTTACATCCTGTGGCTCTATCGTTAGATAATTATTTTGTAAATAGAGAACAGACACCAAGAGATGAAAACGGGAATTATGACTTTGAAGCATTAGAAGCATTAGATTTAAAACTTTTAAATAAACATCTGCAGGCATTAATGGCAGGCAAAACTGTAAATATCCCTAAATTTGATTTTAAAACAGGGAGAAGAAAAAAAGAAACCACTCCTCTAAAAATAGACAAAAATCAGATTATAATTATTGAAGGAATTCACGGATTAAATGAAAAATTAACAGCATCAATTTCTTCAAAAAACAAATTTAAAATTTATGTAAGTGCTTTAATACAGTTGCGAATATCTAACTTTCATCGAATACCAACTACTGATTTAAGATTATTAAGAAGAATTGTCCGTGATTCAATATTCAGGGGAAATTCTCCGGAAGATACAATTAAAATGTGGCCTATTGTAAGACGAGGAGAAGAACGAAATATTTTTCCGTTCCAGGAAGATGCAGATGTAATATTCAATTCAGCATTAATTTATGAAATTCCAATTTTAAAACAATATGCTGAAAAATTACTGCTTTCAGTAACTTATAAAAGGAAAGAATATTACGAAGCAAAACGATTATTAAATTTGCTTGCTTTTTTCAAATCTGCATCAAATAAAAATATTCCGGGTATTTCTATAATACGGGAATTTATAGGCGGCAGCAGTTTTCATTATTAATAATTTTTTATGTTAGTAACGGAAAACCCATTTAATGATTCAAATTTTAATAATTGTGTGCTATTAGAATCAACTAAAATTAATAAATATAATTATAAA